>JAYVFW010000356.1:0-10705 GCA_043772715.1 Phormidesmis sp.
CAATTCTACTTGCATTGATTGTGCTTCTTTATCAGCATTCAGAATTCTGTAAGAAACGTGATATCCAAACCATTGCCAGCCGTGTTGTAATGCAATCTCTCGTTCTACAACCTGAACTTGTTTTGGCAGAATTCCCCAGCCTCGATAAACACGCTGTAAACACTGAATGTTTCCCGCCCGTTGCAAAATTGCTGTGAACGTTGTCTGATCGAGTGCGCCATAATAACGCCCATCTGGAAACGTGACGATCGTAGGCGCAAATCGATGCCCTCCAATATGGCTGACTTGCCAGATCCGAACACGCAGACACAATTGAGCTGCAACGGACATCGCTTGACGATAAAACGGATAGCCAAACTTAGCGCAGCACTTATCATGACTACCGTGAGTACACACAAAAATATCTTGAGTGGCGCTGTTTTCGCAATCGATTTCTAACCCTTTTTCGGTTAAATGCTGCTGAAGGAGGGGCGCAACATTGTCGATCGTGTCCACTTCAAATTCTCGTTTGCGATACCCATTAATTAATCCTTCCGGTTTGCGAAAAACAATCACTCGCGTTTGATTTGGCTGAGATTCTCCTATAAACAATAGAAATCGAACTGCAAACTTCGCATCTTTGATTTTTGCAATCAACGCTCTTAAATTCGATGGAATTGCTCTGGAGTCAACGTCATTGGCTGCCCAAGGAGGGGGACATTCAATCAGCACATACATCAAATGGGTTGGGGCACTGCCAATGAGGTCTTCTCCCGATTCACGAGACATTTGGGCACAGAAAGACTGGCTCATAGCCGCTCCATGATTCGTGATTCACTTTGATAAGTTAGCTTGAGTGACTTTTGAATGCTACCTGTACTTTTAAACAGATCGATGAGGCGATGTGCTGGCGTTTTTCTGTTCACTAAAAGTACTTTTAGTGGTGCAAGCAGTTGAGAATCAGGATCGCCTTTTAATGCGACTTCTGCCGCTTTTAAAGCCTGCGCTGCTTGCGAGAAAATAGTTGTATTATCGAATCCTACGATCGCTGATCGTTGATGTAATTCTACGTCAGGCATTGTCGCTCGACCTGGCAAGGAGCCATCTAGAATCAAACCCTTCAACAGTGCGAAAAGAGCAGCATAAAGTCCAAAGTCATCACAGCTATCAAATGCCTTGAATTCAATTCTGCCAACTTCCGCAGAAAGGCGAGCAATTTTCGTCAAGGAAGGACTACTTTTAATTAAATCTTCCTGCTTTTCGAGAAACACCATCGCTGAAGGTCTAGCTCCGGTTCTGTAGAATGTTCGCACAGATAATCCATCCCAAAGACTGCCCTGATAGAACGGCGAACTAAAACTAAACGGAACAATGTAGGGACTATAGAACGTCAACTTTCTGCCAATATCAATTAATTGTGGGGTTGATAGACCTGCGATCGAGAGATTGAGATCAGGTCCATAAGTCAACATAGGAATATTCGCCGTTTGCTTTTCTGGTGAAGCTTGTCGTCTCTGAATTTCATACTCGTTCAAAGGTGGCTCCGGCTCAAACACAGCCTGAAAGGGATTAAAACTAGTGAGTATTGGCGTAAAACCAAACTGAGCAGAGACGGTTTGCAGCAGGTTAAAACTGTTTGATAACTCAGCGATCGCGCCTTGAATACTAGAGTGAATGGTCGTTCGGATCTCGATGCCTTTTGGAACACAATCAATCACTTTTTCTGATTCTATAAATCGCTCAAACCCTTCGATATACCACCGCTTTTTCTTGATTCCTGCATCTCCAATTCGCAGATGAGCATAGTCATCTGGGTAAGTAGGCAGCCTTTCGATAATTTGATTGAAATCTTCAAATTGCGTACAAGAAAAATCAGCAAACTTTCCTTGTTTATTCAGAAAAGCGACTTCATGCTCAATCCCAAACTGAAACATAATTAACCTCTCGTTGTTTTACAAAATCAGGTACGTTCTGGTGCAAACGCCTACTGTCTACACATAAGACTTTATCGCTACGTTTCCAGTCCTTTTCGCCCCCTAAATCCCCCATTCCGGGGGATTTAGGGGGCGAAGATCTCGGCAATGACGAATCGAGAGACTTATGTGTACATGGTAGGTTCAAGCACTGAGAACCAATGTTTCTGAAACAGACTGTTGTTTGAAGTTCGGCAAAGTTGCCCAGAAGTCGAGTATTTGTTCAGCCGTTTCTTGAGCGTAGAAATAGTGAAAGAAATGCCGTCCTCCTGAACAAACCCAAAGCCGATTAGCGTAAAGCGCACCTTTATAAGCATCGCAGCACTCGTCCTCTACCCAAAAATATTGCTGCCAACTGCGAAGGTAATGGGCATTAACAATAACATCATCAATGCTGCCGCAAACCAGTAGAGGAACGGTCGATCGTATAGGCAACAGGTTCATCTGCTGAAAAAGACTATGCGGAAAAAGAGAATCTTCTAAGTCCTGTTCCAGAATCTTGATTAATGCCTGATTAATATCTGTAGAACCTAACCCAAACAAGTCATGCACCAAGTGCTTTAAGATAGTTTGTCGATCGCAGCCCAAAGCCTGCCGATGAGTGTAGTAACGATGCTGCCAATCTTGAGTAGCATAGATTCCGACTGATAGCAGCGTTAAAGAACTGACTTGCTCTGGGTAACGTTGAGCATAGAGCAATCCCAGCAATCCACTAATGCCGTGTCCTACAAGATGGATTGGACTGCAACGTAACTTTAAGGTGTGGTGCAGTGACTCTAAAGCCATCTCTAATGAACTAGGCTGATCGAAAAATTGATGATAGTCCCATTCAGCAATGTTGGTTTGCTGAGAGAGCAACTGGATGAGCGGTCGATCGAAGCCTTTCAAATGGGAACTGACACTTAAGCACAGGACATCGGGTGAATCCGGCATAGCAAGTTTTAAGTTCTAATTAGTGAGAATGCTGGCAATAATCGTGCAGAAGTAGCATAGGTGTAAATTAGATTAATTGCAAGTATTTATCAATAATTCAAGCAAGCCATCGCCAAGCTTTCGATGATTTTGTGTCGATATAATGGCGTTAATTCTTGTAAAAAAAGCAGGATAGTAAGTCAAGAAATCTCACAAACTCTGCCAAAACTCCTAACAGGTGGTCGCAAGCGTTTATTGATAAGCTATCTCAAGAGAGATTTAAACGCTCAGTACCTGTGGGAGTCTATTGCTGTTCTAGTTTTCGAGAATCCCAATTATGACAACTACAATAGACACCTCTAGGCAACAAGCGATCGCGCAGAAGCTCGCAGGCATGAAAGCGATGCAAAACTTGTTGATCAGCAGCGAACAAAAGCTGATGACTGCAACCGACGACGAGAACATCAAAAAGCGGTTACAGGATATGCTGGCAGACGATCAGAAAAATCTGGGAATTCTAGATGAAAGAGGACATTGCCCTGCGCCGATATAAGGTCTTTATTTGGGGCGCGATCGCAGTTCCGTGATCGGTGATTGGGCAAACTCCGTTAAGCCAAAGTCACTAGTACAGCTCATATTTCATCAACTGACAGGGTAGCGTTCCATTGTAGACGGCAATTCGCTGGGATGATTTGAGTCCAATCGACTGCGAGAGTTCCTTATTACCACTCAGCACAAACGCTGTCCAGCCTTTAAAGCGCTGCTTTAGAACGTCGCCCAGCAGTTTGTAAAACGCTCCCAGGTCGCTGTCTCGCCCCAGCCGTTCGCCATAGGGCGGGTTGCAGAACAGAACGCCACTGTCGGCAGGTGCTACTACATCAGATAGTTCGATCGCAGAAAACCAGACGTGACTTAATACACCACAGCGTTGAGCATTGGCGATCGCCTGTTGAATCATTTCCTCGCTGCGATCGCTGCCCCAAATCGGTGCAGGCAAGTGATCGCGCTGGCTGGCTTCGGCTTCTTGAATCAACTGCTCTAGAAGCGCGGGGTCAAAGTCGAGCCAGGTTTCAAACCCAAAGCGCTCTCGAAACAGACCGGGTGCAATGTTAAGTGCCTTGAGGCTGGCTTCTAAAGGCAGCGTGCCAGAACCACAGAGCGGGTCATAAAACATCTGCTCTGGCTGCCAACCCGATAGCTGAATCAGCGCTGCCGCCAAAGATTCTTTTAAGGGCGCGGCTCCGACAGCAGGGCGATAGCCTCGGCGGTGCAGACTGTCTCCAGAACTGTCGAGGCTAACCGTGCAGTGATCGAGATCGACATGAACGTTGATTCGCACATCTGGCGCTTGCGTTTCTACGTTTGAGCGCTCTCCAAAAGCTGCTTGCTGCTGGTCAACGATCGCATTCTTGACCTGAAGCGCGGTGAAGTGGCTGTGGTTGAGCTGCTGATGTTTGCCCGTGGCATTTACCGCCAGCGTTTGGTCAGGCGTGAGATACTGCGACCAATCGATCGTTTGGATGCCGCGATAGAGATCGTCTGCGTCCTGGCAAGGAAACTTGTGCAGCTTTACTAGAATGTGGAACGGCAGTCTTGCCCAAAGGTTAACGCGGTAGAGCAGAGCGCGATCGCCCTCAAACGCAACGCCACAAAAACCTGGCTCGACGGAGCTTGCGCCCAGTTGCTCCAGCTCTTGAGTCGCTAGCGCTTCCAATCCCCGTGCAACCGTTGCAAAGCACTGATTCATACGATTGGCAGGCTAGAAGTTTTTGCGTCTTAGATCATCTCACGATATGGAGTTCCATCGCACGGTCAAAACCACAGACGCTGCTTCAGCCGACCAGGAATGACGTTAGAGTGCATGATGAATCTTAAGTGTCAGGAGTACAAATCTTTTGTTGTGTCCAGGCATCTTAACCATACGATTCCTATTTTCCCCAATGCTAGAGACAAGACAGCACTCGCAAGGTTAATTCTTTAAAAATCTCAAGGTTAGGACTGACGCAAACCTCGGAGGTTTTAACCAAGAATCAAGCATCGTGACCGACAGAGTGGCTTAAACCTCCGAGGTTTGCGTCAAATAAGTCCTAAAGGTTTGAGTATTGGGTTACTGCACGATTCTACTCGTCACCCACGATAACCGAGTTCTCGACATCGCGAATCTTATACACCTAGAAGATGGTCGATCGGTCAGCGATCCGTCAGCCTCTCAGCCATTCTCGACAGAACACTAGCGGGTTTCTTATTCAACTCTTAACCGTTAATTATCAGGTTCATTAACTCAACAGACTATTGTTCAGACTGATGTGTAAATAATTTCTCGCTGCCTGCCTAAATCTATTAGGCAGCCAATCGAATTGATTATTTCATGTAATCAATTAAGCAACTTGAACGTTATTTCCAAAGTTTAAGCCGAGTGAATGGCTTGCAATTAAATCAACTGCTGAATTTGAGAGTCTAGTTCTTTTCTGCTGGATAAAGTTTCATGAATAGTGACGTTTTGCCTCAAGCTTCTACCATTTTTGCCAATCCTGGTTTGACTACCGAGATTAGCACTTCTCGCCAACTCAGAGCTTCTGCCTTAGATCAAACTCGCTCCGGTCCATCTCATCTGGTATCTCGTGGAGACAAAGACGCAATCATCGAGGGCTTTAACGGGGTGGGCGTTGGGATCAATCCATCAGAGGTGACGATCGCTGAAGCTGACACGCTCACATTTAAAGGAGAAGGATTAATTGCTAAATCGATGCTCTTAACTCAGCAGGGCAACGACTTAGCAATTACGTTTGACAACATTAAAGATACAAAGGTCACATTAAAGAATTTTAAGCTAGAAAACTTAGACAACCTGCAAAAATCTACAGGTTCAATGATTGACTTCAGCAATGTTGTTTTTAATGGAGAAAACAGATCAACGGATAGTTTTGATGTGTTTAATGCTGATTGGCAGAAAAAGCAAATTTTTAGTCGCAACACTGTCACATTCCTCAACGATTTAGATAACACGATTCAGGGATTCGATCGCTCTGACGATGTGATCAATGGTCAGGGAGGGAACGATCGCATCCAAGGCAAGGGTGGTAACGACCTTCTGCGCGGTGGTGACGGCAACGACCTTCTGCGGGGCGGTTTGGGAAACGATCAGCTAGACGGCGGCGCAGGCAGCGACACCTTTGTGCTAGCGCGAGGTGAAGGAACTGACACGATCAAAGATTTCACACTCAAAGATAACGATCGCATTGCGCTGATTGGTGGGTTAACCTTTGAGCAGTTAGCGATCGACGCAGGCACGAATGCAAACGCTAACGATACGCTGATTCGAGAGGTTAACACAGGCGAAATTCTTGCCATTCTCAAAGGAGTCAAATCGACCACGATCGACGACACCGCTTTTGTCAGGTTGGACGATGACTATCAAGCAGTTTCAACTAGCATCAGCCAACTGGTCGGACGCGCTGTGCTTCCTGCCGCTACGTTTGCGACTGGGGCGACTTCTGGGCAGTTTTTGACCCTCAACAATGATGGCATGATCGGAACGCTCAACGCCAACGGACAACCCGTTCCCTTCAATGGACAACCAACCCAAGGATTCTCCGCTGTTCTGCCTGGTGCAAAACCCGGAACCTATTTGGTGATGGTCGATAACGGCTATGGCGCAAAAGCAAACTCTGCTGATTCGCTGCTGCGATTTTATGCCGTCGAGCCAGACTTTACGACGGGTAAAGTTTATCCAGTTAGCGTTAAGACGGGCGATCGCTTAGACGGTTTTACGAGTGATAGTCTATTTCAGCTCAACGACCAAAATAACATTCTCAAAGACTTTCAGACGATCGTTGCCGATCTCAATGATTATCCTGGTAGTGACAAACTCAAACCCGGCGGCATTCCAGTTGATCCTGCCATTAAAGCGGGTCGCTTGCTCACAGGCGCAGATTTTGACTTAGAATCGTTCCGGCGATCGAGCGACGGCACTTACTGGTTTGGCGAAGAATTCGGACCTTTCTTGCTGCACACCGATGCCAAGGGCACGCTGCTCGAAGCTCCAATTCCGACACTCAACGCTTCGCCGTTAAACACGCTGAATGGACAAGATCCGATTGTCATCGGACACCGGGGCGCGAGTGGATTGCGACCAGAACACACGCTAGCGTCTTATCAGTTAGCGATCGACCTAGGCGCTGATTTTGTTGAGCCAGATTTAGTTTCTACAAAAGATGGGGTGCTGATTGCGCGTCACGAAGTCAACATCAAAGATACGACTGACGTTGCCAATCATCCAGAGTTTGCAAACCGCTTCACGACCAAAACGATCGACGGCACTGCTGAAACAGGCTGGTTTGCCGACGATTTCACCCTCGCCGAAATTAAGACTCTGCGAGCAAAAGAGCGGCTTGCCTTCCGAGATCAATCGTTTAACGGTCAGTTTGAAATTCCGACGTTTCAAGAAATCATTGACCGGGTGAAAAAGGTAGAAGCAACCACGGGCAAGAAAATTGGCATCTATCCCGAAACCAAGCACCCGACTTATCACGCAGGTGTAGGTTTAGCGTTAGAAATTCCGTTGGTCAACATTCTCAAAGCAAATAACTTCACTGATCCCAGTCGCGTATTCATTCAGTCGTTTGAAGTGGAGAATCTGAAGACGCTGAATCAGTTAATCGATGTGCCTCTCGTTCAGCTTTATGACGCGACTGATGTGGCGCTAGACGGCTCACTGATTGAGACTCAGCCCTACGACTTTGTGGTGAGTGGTGACAAACGCACCTACGCCGATCTGCGAACGCCTGAAGGCTTGGCAGAAGTGGCAACCTACGCTGATGGCATCGGTCCTTGGAAACGGATGATTGTCTCGGTTAAAGGGGTCGATGCGAATGGCGACGGCATCGCCGATGATGTAAATGGTGACGGCGCAGTCAATGATGCTGATAAGACCATTACCCCACCAACATCGCTGATCACTGACGCTCACAATGCAGGCTTGCTCGTTCACCCATACACCTTCCGCAACGAGACTCGCTATCTAGCATCTGATTATAAAGGCGACCCAGAGAAAGAGATTCGGCAGTTTATTGGGCTAGGCGTAGACGGGTTCTTCACCGATTTTGCGGGCACTGGCAAAGCGGCGCGTGATTTTGTCACTCAGCAGTTTGTGCGATCGCCCGACAACCCCGCCTTTGCCAACCTCTCAGAAGCAGACAAAATCAAAGCGGCTAATCTGCCTCGATCGAAAGGATTTGAAGGCATGGCGCTCAACGCGACAGGCGACAAACTCTATACGATGTTAGAAGGTGCGATCGTCAGCGATTCAAATCAAAACCGATTGCTGATCAATGAATTTGATCTCAAAACTAAACAATACACCGGGGAAACGTTCTCTTATCGATTAAACACACCGGGACGAGCGATCGGAGACTTGACTGCGATCAATGATCACGAATTCATCGTGATTGAAAGAGACAGCGGACAGGGGAATGCGAGTGATCCGGCATTTGCCAATCCTGCACGGTCTAAAAAACTCTACAAAATTGATTTGAATGCGATCGATCAAGATGGCTTTGTCGAGAAAGAGCTATTAGCAGACTTGCTGAATATCTCTGACCCGCAAGGAATCGGCGGCAACGGCACAAAAAATGGCGTGTTTACCTTTCCCTTTACGACGATCGAAAATGTGCTGCCGATCGACGCTCAAACTCTGCTGGTAATCAACGACAACAACTACCCCTTCAGCGTGGGTCGGACTTCGGGACAACCCGACAACAGCGAATTCATCGAAATTAAGTTAAGCGAACCTCTCGATTTGAGGGTGCGTTAATACAACGTGAATTCGATGAGATTTTGCGCTGCGGTTGCCCCTCTGGAACGCCCCCCAAATCCCCCACAAGTGAGGGACTTTGAACTGGGAATCGGGTCTGAAGTCCCCCAGAATGGGGGACTTAGGGGGCACAAGCCCTCTGCAACGCAGCGAAAAACTTTATCGAACCGACGTTAATCACAGTAGGGGCAATTTACTAAATGCCTTCAACCTGATCGCGGTAATCAGTCGCCGTTAAAGCATCATCCAAATCGTCAAAATTGTTGACTCGAATTTTGAGCAACCAGCCTTCAAGATAAGGATCGTCTGCAATCTGCTCTGGTGCGTCTACCATCGCGGCATTGCTCTCGATCACAGTGCCCGTTACGGGAGACTTTAAATCTTCGACCGCTTTGACCGATTCAACCGTGCCAAAGCTTTCCCCTTTTTCGACCGCAGTGCCCACGTCAGGCAACTCTAGAAACACAATGTCACCGAGTTGATCGATCGCAAAAGCACTAATGCCCACGGTGGCAATTTCGCCTTCAAGTCGCACATATTCGTGAGTGTCGAGATATTTCAGATCTTCGGGATATTCCATCGCTATTTAATGGGTACTCGATCGCTAAATTCAGCCTGTCTCAAAATCTTACCCTTGCTCGTGGTTTTTTTGGCTATCGGGCTGATCTGCCTCTCCTAGAGTGACGCTTTTTTGGCTCGATAAAACGGTCGCTTGACCACGATCGCCGGATAATTCCTGCCCCGAATCTCAACTTCGACCGACTGCCCCACTTGAGCCAACGACGTTGGTACATAAGCTAGCGCGATCGCGTATCCCACCGTTGGGGCTAGGGTGCCGCTCGTGACAATGCCGACTGCGTGACCCTCGTGCAGCACCGGGTAATGGTGACGGGCAATATTGCGACCCTGCATTTGCAGCCCGACAAGACGCTTGCTGACCCCGGATTTTTTTTGCTGCTCAAGCGCCGATCGACCAATAAAATCACCTTTGGTTTCGAGGTGAACCAGCCAGCCCAATCCGGCTTCTAGGGGCGTGGTGGTGTCGTCAATGTCTTGCCCATAGAGTGCCATCGCCGCTTCTAAGCGCAGCGTGTCGCGTGCCCCCAAACCACACGGAGTCACACCGGAGGCGAGCAGCGATCGCCAAAGCTCGATCGCGACTTCTGGCTCGGTCATCACCTCAAATCCATCTTCCCCGGTGTAGCCTGTGCGAGCGAGAAATGCGGGCTGACCCAAAACATTGGCTTCTAAATGTCCGAAGGCTTTAATGGGAGAAAGGTCAGCATCTACTAACGCTTGTAGATGTCGCGCGGCATCCGGTCCCTGCACGGCAATTAACGCTTTTGAGAGCGAATCGTCTTCAAAGCTGACCTGGCTGAGATCTAGATGTTCGAGCATCCAGGTTTTATCTTTCAGCGTAGTGGCGGCGTTGACAATGATCATCCAGCGCTGATCGCCATCCAAAATTCCCTGGTAATAGAAGATCAAATCGTCAATAATCCCACCTTGAGAATTCAGCAAAACCGTATATTGAGCTTGACCGATCTGCAAACGGCTGAGATCAGACGGCACTAAGGTTTGGATTTGACTCAAAACATCTTTGCCCTTGAGCGCAAACTTGCCCATGTGAGAGATATCAAACATTCCAGCAGCCGTGCGAACTGCCTGATGTTCTTGCCCAATGCCGCTGAATTGCACAGGCATTTCCCAGCCTGAGAAGCCAGTCATGCGCGCTCTGAGTTCGATGGCAAGCGCAAAGAGAGACGTTCGAGCTAAGAGATCGGGGGTTTCGGTTGGGTCAGTCACAGCAGCGATCGTCCTCTCTATTTTTCATCCTTAAGCTAGCAGGGAAAAAAGAATTGATCCCGGATTAACGTCAGTTCGACGAGTTTTTTCGCTTCGTTGTCAGCGGCTTCTGCCCCCTAAATCCCCCATTCTGGGGGAGTTAGGGGGCAGAAGCCGCTGACAACGAAGCGAAAAAACTCGTCGAACTGACGTTAATCCGGGATCAATTCTTTTTTCCCTGCTA
>JAYVFW010000357.1:0-10694 GCA_043772715.1 Phormidesmis sp.
ATCGTGGCTACGCCTGTGAGAATGGCAGATTCGTTTACCTCAAACTGCGGGTGATGGAGCGGATAGTTTCGCTGATCTGGGTAGCCCACGCCTAAGCGAAACATACTGCCCGGTGCGTGATTGAGGTAGACCGCAAAATCTTCGGCACCGAGAGATGGCTCTTGAATGATTTGAATGCTGTCGTTGCCCCACATTTCTTGAGCCGCCGATTCGAGCAGGTGAGTCAGCGTTCGGTCGTTTTGCACCGAGGGAACGCCGCGTCGATAGTCTAGTTGATATTTTGCGCCATAGGTTTCACAGACGCTTGAGACAATCTGCTCAACCCAAGCGGGCAGAGCTGCGCTGGTTTCAGGATGCAGCGATCGCACCGTTCCCAACAACTGCACCTGGTCGGCAATCACGTTAGGCGCACGCCCACCCGTGATTTTGCCGATCGTCAGCACCATCGGGCGCAGCGGATTTTGAGTGCGGCTGATAGCTTGCTGCAAGCTGGTGATCACCTGCGAGGCAATCCAGATCGCATCGATGGCTTCATGAGGACGTGCTCCATGTCCAGATTCTCCCAAGATTGTGATCTCTAAATCGTCAGCAGCAGCAGTGAGTGCCCCATAGCGAATGCCAATCTTGCCAGCCAGAATCGAGGGAAAGACGTGTAGAGAGAGAATGGCGCTGACTTGATCCATTGCGCCATCTTGCACCATCCATGCTGCGCCCTGGGCGATTTCTTCGGCAGGTTGAAAGAGAAAGCGCACATCTCCGGGCAGCGGTTCCCCCAATTGAGAAAGCACCATTGCAGTGCCTAGCCCGATCGTGGTGTGAACGTCGTGACCACAAGCGTGCATGATTCCCTGGGTGCAAGAGGCAAACTCTAATCCGGTGCGTTCTTGAATCGGCAAGGCATCCATATCAGTGCGGACGGCAAGCAAGCGGCGATTTGACGCATCAGAATTCTGTCCTTTAAGTTCTCCAATCACGCCGACTTTGCCGATCGCTTCTTGCACACGCAGCCCACACGATGAAAGCACTCCAGCCACATAAGCGGCGGTCTGCTGTTCTTGCCCACTGAGTTCGGGGTGGCTGTGGAGATGCCGACGAATCTCAATCAATCGGGGAGCTAGAGCCGTGGCAATTTCCTTAATTCGAGTGTGCATGCAGATTTTTGAGGACGGTTTCTCTAATACTAAGACTTGTTAATAAAAGATTAAGGTTAGACCAAACGGGCGGCGGTTGCTTGCAGGGTTTGCAATCCCTTTAGTGAGCCGCGAATCAGTCTCAGAGCCGCGATCGGTTGGCGCATCATCCCAATCGCCAGAGGCAGCGATCGGATTTTACCCTCTGGGCTAATTGCCGCCGACAGGTCTGGCAGATCGTGATTGGTGTCATCACTGACGACTCTTAGCATCGCGACGGGAACTCCTGCCTGAGTCAAGATCGTCATGATGGCTGTCCCCTCCATATCTGCGACATCAGCTTGATGAATTTGTCCGAGTTGCTGCTTTTCGTGAGCAGAAGACAGAATGCGATCGCTGGTAAACGCCCGCACTAGAAAATTTGCTTCTGGCAAACTTTGTTGGATCTGAGCCGTCAGAGTGGGATCGCATTCCCAAACCGTGTCTAACGCATTCTGACAGGATTTGTAGAACACTCGATCGCCCACTTTCAACTTAGCGGTGAGACTCCCACACAAGCCCATGACCAAAACGCCTGACTGACGGGTTGCGGCAAAAGACGGCGAGAGTTGCCACTTTCTTAAAAACTGAGTGACTGGCTCAATGCCGATCGGGATTGGTATCACTTGAGGCGGGTTTTTGAGGTGCTTTAAACCCTGGCAAACGGCTCGATGTTCTGCACCTTGGGGGACGAGGAAAGTCAGCAAAGGGTGAAAGATAATAGGGAGGGTTACCAATCTGAAGCAGGCTTGCATTAGCCTGGATAAACACCGAAACTGCTGACGGTAGAATTACTGTCTTGGCGGGTGAAGCTTTGAAAAACCGCTTCTGACTGATGCATTTACTATCGAACAGTTCAACATGGTACAGCCAAATCGCAATCAATTCTCACGAGAGTGCTTCAATATTTCTCGACTGGCGATCGCCGCCCCGTGGCTCACCATTGGTTTTTGGATTGCCGTCAGCGTCGCGGGAATCATGGCGTTTAGCTCTCTAAAATATGCGCTGTTTCCCGATATCGCCTTTCCGGTCGTCGTGGTTAATGCCAGTGCGCCTCTGACGACTGCCCTCGACACTGAGCGACAAATCACCCAGCCGATCGAGCAAACCCTACGATCGCTCAAAGGCTTGGATGGCATTCAGTCTTCGACCTATCCCAGTCGATCGGCGGTGAGCGCGTCGTTTAAGGTGGGCACGAGTCTGGAAGAGTCTGCCCGTGAAGTTGAGACGGCGATGAAAACGGTGACGTTGCCTAAAGATGGAACGTTCAAAGTCATTGCTCTCAACTTAAATGAGTCGGCGGCGGTGAGCTATGTGATCGATAGTTCGTCTCGCAGTTTGCCGGACTTGACAAAATTAGCGAACGATCAGATTGTGCCCGCGATCGCCAAACTTCCCGGTGTACTCAAAGTCTCACTGCTAGGGACAGGCGGACAATCTCCGCCATCGGCAACGCCTCAAGCAGGTCAACTCGGAACGTTGGTGCGGTTCAATGGGGCAGATGCGCTGGCATTTCAGGTGATTAAGCGGGGCGATGCCAACACGCTCGAAGTCGTGAGTGCGGTTGAAAAAGAAGTGGCGCGACTGCGAAGCATCCCAGATTTGAATCTGATTGTGGCGGCGACTCAAGCAGACTACATTCAAAAAGCGACTCGATCGACGATAGACGCATTAGTCGAAGCGATCGCCCTTGCCGTGATTGTGATTTTCCCATTTTTGAGAAGCGGGTCAGCGACGTTAATTTCAGCTCTGGCGATTCCCATTTCGCTGTTGGGGACGTTTATCGTCATGGCGATTTTTGGGTTTAACTTAGAGACAATTACGCTGTTAGCGTTGGCGCTGGTGATTGGCAGCGTGGTTGATGATGCGATCGTCGATGTCGAAAATATCAGCCGTCACATCGACAATGGCGAATCTCCCAAACAAGCTGCCCTCCACGCGACTGACGAAATCGGCTTGCCTGTGACCGCAGCGACCTTAACAGCGGTTGCGGTGTTTCTGCCGATTGGACTGATGGGCGGCGTGATCGGACAGTTTTTTAAACCCTTTGGAATTACGATCGCGGCAGCGATGCTGACTTCTTTGCTAGTGGCACGCACCCTGTCGCCCGTCTTATCGATCTATTGGCTCAAACCCAAAGCTCCCGGCGCTCTTCACAAAACAGGAGGCATTTGGGTGAGGTTTTCGGCGGCTTATGGGCGGTTGTTGGCTTGGTCACTGCGCCATCGTGCGATTGTCATCGGCATTGCCCTTCTGAGCTTCGTTGCCGGAATTGCGCTGATTCCATTCATTCCTCAAGGGTTTATTCCGAAGCTCGATCGCGGCGAATTCTACATCCGCTATACGGCTCCGCTACCTACACAAGCGGCTTCTCCCATCAATCCTTTGGCAGCTTCGCTAGCCGTAGCAAAACAGCTAGAAGATCAGGTGCGAAAATCGCCAGAGGTTGAAACGGTGTTTACGATCGTCGGTTCTCGTGAAGGAGAACCCGATAAAGGCAATCTATATGTGAAGTTAAAGAACGATCGCGTCACTTCTACTGCAAAGCTGCAAGACCAAATTCGGGCGACGTTACCCAATTTAGAAGGGGTGACAACCAGCGTTGAAGATATTCCCTTTGTCGAGGCGGGCAGTCAGAAACCATTGCAGATCGCGATTCAGGGCGAAGATCTCACGGTTCTCAGCCAAGTTGCCAATGGTTTAAAAGCAAAAGTGCAGACGCTCCCCGGTTTTGCAGATGTGACGATCGTTGGGGCATCTGGCAAAGAGATTCAGCAGATTGAGCGCAAAAATGGCAAGCGAGTGGTTTATGTCAGCGCTAACTTGGGCAAAGGCTTATCGTTGGGAGACGCAACGAAGACGATTGTCAAAGAAGCCAACGCCCTGATTCCGCCCGGAGTCACCCTGAATTTAGGCGGTGATTCTGCGACAAGTAGCCAAATTTTTAGCAGTTTTGGTTCCACATTGGCGCTGTCTGCTTTGTGTATTGTTGTCGTTTTAGTCTGGTTGTTTCGCAGTTGGGTCGATCCGTTAGTCGTCGGACTCTCGTTGCCGTTAGCCTTAGTGGGCGCAATGTTGGCACTGCTATTCACTCAAAGTGATTTTGGCATGATTTCGCTGATCGGCTTTGTGTTTCTGTTGGGATTAACCACTAAGAATGCGATCTTGATTGTCGATTATATTAACCAGCTACGCCGAGAAGGATTGGAGCGATCGGAAGCCATTCTCAAAGCGGGACCAATTCGCCTCAGACCGATTTTGATGACGACAGCGGCAACAATTTTAGGCATGGCACCGATCGCCCTAGGCTTGGGTGCGGGGTCTGAGCTGCGATCGCCAATGGCAATCGCGATCGCAGGCGGACTTGTCACTTCAACGCTACTCAGTCTGATTGTTGTTCCCGTCGTCTACACGCTGTTGGATGATCTCAAACCTCGCCACCGCGAGAGTAAGAAGCCATGAGCAAAGCGTTTGTGACGGGCGGAACGGGCTTTGTCGGAGCCAATCTAGTCCGGCTTTTGTTGAGAGAAGGCTATCAAGTTCGGGCATTGGTACGACAAGACAGCCGATTAGATAACTTGCAGGGGCTAGACGTTGAACTTACGCAAGGCGATTTAACCGATCCCAATTTAGCTGCACAGATGACAGGCTGTGAGGTTTTATTTCACGTTGCGGCGCATTATTCGCTGTGGCAAACCGATCGCGATCGTCTCTATCAAGTCAACGTTCTGGGAACTCGCAATATTCTAGCTGCTGCTCGCCAAGCCAAAATTGAACGCACGGTATACACCAGTTCGGTTGCGGCGCTCGGAGTGGGTGCCCACAATCAACCCGTTGACGAAACTCATCAATCCCCAGTTGCAGAACTAGTCGGACACTACAAAAAGTCAAAATATTGGGCAGAGCAAGAAGCCGTTAAAGCTTTTCAAGCTGGACAAGATATCGTGATCGTCAATCCCAGCACTCCGATCGGCGCGTGGGATCTCAAACCGACCCCCACTGGAGAAGACCTAATTTTGCGAATGCTGCGGCGAACTATGCCCGCTTATGTCGAAACCGGGTTGAACTTCATCCATGTGGAAGATGTTGCCCAAGGTCATTTGCTGGCATTACAAAAGGGTAGAACTGGCGATCGCTATATTCTAGGACATCAAAATCTAACGCTCAAACAACTGCTCGATCAACTCAGTCAAATTACCGGACTACCTGCCCCGAATAGAGCGATCCCTGCCTGGATTCCTCTGAGCGTCGCCTGGGTCGATGAGCGCATTTTGGCACCGTTGGGCAAAACGCCAACCATCCCGATCGATGGGGTGAGAATGTCCCAACACCCGATGTATTACGATGCGACTAAAGCCGTGAGCGAATTGGGACTTCCCCAAACCCCCATCCACACCGCTTTGAAAGATGCCGTAGACTGGTTTGTATCGAATGGTTACGTGCAACGTTGAGGAGAACCGAAAGACCGATGGCAATTCAATTACAGCAAGCAATCGAAGTTGGCAAATATTTGGTGATGCAACGGCTCAGAGGGCGCAAGCGGTTTCCGTTGACGCTAATGTTAGAGCCACTTTTTAGGTGCAATCTGGCTTGCTCTGGGTGTGGCAAAATTCAGCATCCGACCGAGATTCTCAAGCAAAACTTGACTCCTCAACAGTGCTTTGCTGCTGCCGAGGAATGCGGTGCGCCTGTGGTGGCAATTCCGGGTGGTGAGCCGCTTTTGCACCCTCAAATTGACGAAATTGTGAGTGGGCTGGTGGCGCGCAAAAAGTTTGTCTATCTTTGCACCAACGGTCTTTTGTTAGAAAAAAGCCTCGCCAAATTTACCCCATCGCCTTATCTGACCTTCAGCATTCATCTCGACGGGCTGCAAGAATTGCACGACAAATGCGTCGATCGTAAAGGTGTGTTTGAAACTGCGGTCAAAGCAATCAAAGCCGCCAAAGCAAAGGGCTTCCGCGTCACCACCAACACGACAATTTTTGAAGGGGCAAACCCCAAAGAAATGCAGGAGTTTTTTGACTTTATTGACACACTTAACCTTGATGGCATGATGGTGTCTCCTGGCTATAGCTATGAGTGGGCACCCAACCAAGACCATTTTCTCAAGCGTGAACAAACTCGATCGCTGTTTCGAGAAATTTTGGCTCCGATGAAAACGGGTGAGAAAAAGTGGAACTTTAACCACAATCCGCTGTTTTTAGACTTTCTGATCGGTGAAAAAGACTACGAATGCACGCCTTGGGGAATGCCTAGCTACAGCGTTCTCGGCTGGCAAAAACCCTGTTATTTGCTCAACGAAGGACACTACACCACTTATAAAGAACTCCTAGCAAAAACCGACTGGGATCAATACGGTCGCAAAAGCGGCAACCCACAATGTGCAGACTGCATGGTGCACTGTGGCTATGAGCCAACTGCCGCAATGGACTCGATGCAACCGGAGAACATTGGGCGCTCGATCGGAGCCGTCTTTGGCGCATAAAGGGGTAGGGTAGAAAGCACCTTTGACATTGCTAAATCCAAGTCAAGGCGCGATGAGCAACTTTCTGATCAAAGTTTCCCTTTTTAAGCTACTGTCTACACACAAATTGCTTCAAGTTCAGATTCTTGGGAGGTCGCCCCCTAAATCCCCCATTCTGGGGGACTTTGAGAAGAGAGACTTCCAAAATTCAAAGTCCCCTAATTTTGGGGGATTTGGGGGGCTTGAGCCGACTGAAACGGAGCGATAAACGACTTGTGTACACGGTAGCTTTTTCAGAGGGATCTAGGGGAATCTCTGGGTTATGAATTCGGCGTGGCGATCCCCCAAACCTCCTTAAGACTGCTCATGAAACGGTCTTTTCCCTACCCCCAATTAGTGCCTTACTTGACGCTGTTGCTCTGGGTCTTGCCCCTTGTGCTGCTGAGAAGCGGTCAGCAAAGCCTGATGGCGCATGACGAGGGAATCTATGCCACTCAAGCCCGATCGATTCTGCAAACGGGCGATTGGGTGAGCGTGCAGTGGGGCGGCGCAGCAGGATTTGATCGCACGATCGGCATTCAGTGGCTGATCGCTGCTTGTTATCTAATGTTTGGCACGAGTGAAGGAACGGCACGACTGCCCAGCACGATCGCGTTTGTTCTCAGTGTGTTGTTGACCTACCGCATCGGATGCTATCTCTTAAATCCTAGTCTGGCGTGGCTGGGAGCGGCAATTTTTAGCGTCATTCCTTTAGTTGTTCAGTATGGGCGATTAGCGACTCAAGATTCAGTCCTCGTCTTTATCGAGCTAGTGGCAATCTGGGCACTTTTAGAAGGGACAAATTCTCAACTCAAAACTCGAAACTCCCTATGGTTATTGCTGGCAGGCTGTAGCCTTGGGTGGGGATTTTTGATTAAAGGATTCATGGTGATTCCGGCGGCTGTGGCACTGCTGCCTTATTTGATTGGACAACATTCGCATCATCGACATTTGACCAATCCCTGGTTATATGTGGGGCTAGTTTTAGGTGCCCTACCGCCGATCGTCTGGCTCAGATCCGCGATCGCGCAATATGGCAACCAACCGCTCGCAGAACTGTTTGGCAAACTCATTCATCTCAAAAGACAAACCTATTTAGGGGCAGGTCCGTTTTACTATGTTTGGAACATCCCGGCTAATGGGTTTCCGTGGGTGTTTTTTGCTCTGGCAGGGTTGTGGTTAGCGTTCTGCGATCGCGATATCCGACAACTGTTAAAGGACAATCACGCCCGATTGTTGTTGCTGGGATATCCCATGTTGTTATTGATCGAACTGAGTTTATTTGGCACTCGTACTCATTATTACCCGCTTCAGTTAATGCCCTTTGTGGGATTGTTGGCAGCGATCGCGCTCAACCAACTCGCCATTCTCTACGCAAACCGTGAACAATATCGACTTTTAACGGGCATAAACTTACTATTTGGTAGTTTTGCCGTCATTCTGATTGCGGCGAGTTTCGCGATTTTGACTCGTCTGACTAAGATTCCGAGTGTGAACCCAGAGATTTTGTGGTTAGGCGCGATCGTCGCCCTCATCGTAGGGTTAGGGTGGCTGAGTTTGCCGATTATTTGGTTGAGACGACACCAAACAAACTTGACGAAATCATCTCGGCAATGGTTAGCAGGTTTATTGCTCACCTCTTGGATGGGGCTGGCAGCGCTGAATCTGACGGGTTTGTGGGGCAATTACAACCCCAAGCTGAAGACATTTTTACAAACGCCCCAGGTTGCAGCCGTTTTGGAATCGCACCCCGTCAACTTTGTAGTGAATGAAGATCAGATGAGCCGCGACGATCGTAAAACTCATTTGCTGCTCAATTTTTACACCCCACAAATAGGGCAAAATCTGCCGCTTGAGGCGCTGCAACCTGGTGAATTTGCTTGGCTTGACCCCAGCACCGCTATTAAGCCCACTCAACATTCGGTGATTGGCTCATTTCAAAAGTGGCAACTGGTCAAGAAACCGCCCGAATAAAAACAGTGGTGCTGTTCCAGGTAACGGTTTGATTACCTAAGCGCTGGCTAAATCGCTGTTGAATCTGCTCGATCTCACTGGGAGACAGCCGATCAGCCAGATGATCGGCATAGCTGGGGATGGGACGATCGACAGCAAACCAACGATCGCAGAGTGCCTGACTCAAATACACGTCAGTTTGAGAGCGCACGGGGTGAAGCTCGACTGAGAAGTGGGCAGTCTCAAAGAGCCGTCGCAAATCGTCAATGTCCCAATTTACCTTCGGGTCAGAGTTTTGAGTGTAGATAGCTTCTTCTGCTTGAACGAGCCGATCGTAAATCTCTTCATCTAGCCAAGCGCGATCGAGCAACTGATAGAGCCGTTGAGCGCGGCGGGGCACGGCTTCTGCCAACACTAAAACGCCATCGGATTGAAGCAGCTTGATCAGTTGAGCCAGCACGATCGCTTTATCGGGTTCTGCTTGGAGGGCGTTGCGTCCCAGAATGCGATCGAACTTCAAAGACTTTGAGAAGGCATTTGATAGCGCTGTGAGTTGGGTATGCACAATCACAGGACGCGCTAGCTCTGGCAGGGTCATAGCTTGCTCAGTCAAGGCATCGTTATCTTTTTGAGTTTGCACACACGCATAAACGCCGCCTTCAGGAACCTGACGGATCGCTTCCCAAGTGAGCAGCCCGCTGGTGGCGTTGAGGTCGAGAATCAGGTGATGGCGTTGAGGAGCCGCGAGATCAAACACTCGATCGCGGAGATGTCCCAAACTCTCACCGACTTGACCAAGGGTGCGCTGAACCCAACGATCCAAATTAGAATCGGCAGGACTCATGGTCAACCCTTCGGGCAGGGCAACGCCGATGCCTTCTACCAGTGCAGCAAGCTGTGCCTCTCGCTGCCGAGTCACCTTGGTGCGAATCTGTGCCTCAAACCCCTGATCTGAGGGTTGATAAAAGACTTGACCTTGCAAACTGCCAGGGAGATATTGCTGCTCGATCCAGTGTTCTCGATAAGAGTGGGGATAGAGATAGCCAGAGCCGTGCCCAAACCCTTGCTTATCGCGACTAGAATCTCGGAGATGCAGCGGCACTTCGGATTCTCGATCGTGTTCGATCGCCGACAGCGCATCAAAAAAGCCCATAACGCTGTTAGATTTGGGAGCCGTTGCCAAATAAAGCGCTGCTTGAGCAAGAGGATAGCGACCTTCGGGCATTCCGACCCGATCAAACGCTTCAGCGCAAGCATTGACGACAACGATCGCGTTGGGGTCAGCCAGTCCCACATCTTCGCCAGCGAGAATTACCATCCGTCGAAAAATAAAGCGCGGATCTTCTCCAGCGTAAACCATTCTTGCCAGCCAATAGAGCGCAGCATCGGCATCAGAACCCCGCAGACTTTTGATAAAAGCGCTAATCGTGTCAAAGTGAGCATCGCCTTCTTTGTCATAAAGCACGGCTCGACGCTGAATCGACTCTTCGGCAACCGATAGGGAGATGCAAATCGTCCCACTGGCATCTGGAGGAGTGGTTTCAACGGCGAGTTCTAAGGCGTTGAGCAACGCTCGTGCGTCTCCATTGGCGACATTAACCAGATGGTCGAGCGCGTCTGAATCGAGGTGAATGGAGCGATCGCCATAGCCCCGTGTGCGATCGCTTAAGGTTTGTTCGACGACTCGTCTAAGATCCGCTTCGTTAAGCGGTTTGAGTTGGAAGATTCGCGATCGACTTACCAACGCTTTGTTGACTTCAAAATATGGATTTTCAGTAGTCGCCCCAATCAAAATCACGGTGCCGTTTTCGACCCAGGGCAACAGCGCATCTTGCTGAGATTTGTTAAAGCGGTGAACCTCATCGACAAAGAGAATGGTGCGTTGGCTGTGCTGTCCGCGTTTGTCTTGGGCAGTGGCGATCGCGTCTCGAATTTCTTTGACTCCTGCCAAGACTGCATTAATCGCGATGAAATGCGCCTTTGTCGTGTTGGCAATAATTCGCGCTAGAGTCGTTTTTCCAGTTCCGGGCGGCCCATAGAAAATCAGTGAAGAGAGTTGGTCGGCTTGA
>JAYVFW010000358.1:0-3622 GCA_043772715.1 Phormidesmis sp.
TGATTGCAACCGCTTTGCACCTAGTTAATCCTGAGCATTTACGCAACTGGTTCGCAGACTGTTGTTACTGTACTTCATAAGCCTGAAATGCGCTGTAAATCCAAACGTGTTCTACGAAATGGCTCTTCGTCATGCTTGTAGGTTGCCAGTTGTTCATATCATCAGGAAAGCTGATCAAGTACCATTTGACGTGAGCCAAAGCCGTTGTATCATTATTGACAATACTGATATATACTCCTTTGTTCCGAAAATTCAGACCTATCAAGCAGAAATTGCGACTCAAGCTCGACAAGCCCTTGAAGATCCTGAACATCGTGGGAATCCTATCACCGTCTTTTATCCTGAATTTTGGAAGTAGTGTGGGCAGGGTCTAACAATGCCTTGGAGCATCGAATGAAGCCTTTACTTCGTTTGAAGTCAGTTGGTCGCCGCTCAACTGTATCGTTGTACTGCTTCGGTTACAGGCTGTGACAGTTAATGAGGTTTAGTCAGTTAGCATTGGGTGCAAAATCTCAAGCCGTGCCTTACGATCGAGAGTATAGAAGTCGAACTTAGGTAAGGATTGTCATCAATGCCAGAGCAATTAGAAGAACGGGTTGCACTTTTAGAAGCTGAAGTTGCCCGCCTCAAACAAAAAGTAGACAGTGATGTGCCTGCCAAACCTTGGTGGGAGCAAATTGTTGGGACATTTGCTGACAATCCCGCCTACGATGAGGCGATGCAGTTAGGGCGCGAGTATCGTGACTCTCTACGTCCAAGTTCCAATGAGGGCAATCCGAGATTGTGCAGTTGTCGGAGCTATTTAATTCACGAGCCTTAACGACTAGAATAAAGGTTTCTAAGAACGATTTGTCTCCATGTTGCCAAAAGAAGACCTGTTAAAGGGTGTCGAAAATCGAGATAGCGTGATCAGAGTCATTGACCAAGCAGACCAGGCGATCAAAACCTGGGAAGTGGTCATGACCGACTTTTATTCACCACCAGAAATTGCTGAAATTCAGCGATCGTTTGGGCGATTGACCGATGTGCAGATGGTGGCTTGGGGCGGCTATCCGCAAGCAGAACGGCAACGACTGGCGATCGCTCGCTCAGAACTGCCCCTCGATATCGATCAAGTCGAAGTCGTCGCGCTTAACATTGCCGGAAACTTTCTCTTTGACCCCGCCAGTCATCGCGACTTTTTAGGCGCAATCTTAGGGACGGGAATTGTGCGCGAAAAAGTAGGTGACATCATTGTATTGGGCGAACGCGGTGCCCAAGCGATCGTCGTGACTGATTTAGTCGAGTTTTTTCAGGCAAGTTTGACTCAAGTGCGATCGGTGCCTGTGAAAGTGCAGCCCATCCCACTGAGCGAACTCAAGATTCGAGAGCCAAAGAAAAAAGAATTAACGACCGTCGAAGCGTCGATGCGGTTAGATGCGATCGCGTCTGCTGGGTTTGGGATGTCGCGCAGCAAAATGGCAGGTCTGATCTCGTCGGGCGATGTGCGAGTTAACTGGAAAGACATTAATTCCACCAGCTACACGGTCAAGCCTGGTGATTTAATTGCGATTCGAGGCAAAGGGCGAGTCGAAGTCGGCGAAATGATGGTGACGAAGAAAGATCGCTACCGAGTTCAGCTAACTCGTTTTGTGTGAGCCACTAGACAAAGTTAAAAATGGGGCAATCTCCCTGTGGTTGCCCTCCGCGCTGCACAACATCTTTAATCCGTAATATATTCACAGCTTGATTCCTTTGAGGTTGCTGCGCGGATCGTAACTTCGATTGTCGCGAATCTTCTCATAAGATTCTCGCTCGATCTCGCTCAACTCTTTAGGAGGCACGATCAGAAGTTTGAGCATCAGATCGCTTCTCTCTCCTTTGAGGTTTTTCCAACCTTTGCCCCGCAGTCGCAGAGATTGCCCCGATCGCACCCCTGCGGGAACGTTGACTTTCACCATGCCATCGGGAGTCGGAACTTCAATTTGAGTCCCTAAAACGGCTTCATCGGGGGCGATCGCAACTTCGCAGACTAGATTGTTGTCTCCGTCAAGCTGAAAAAACGGATGCGGTGTGAGTTCGACAATCAGATAGAGATCGCCGCGTTGAGTCGTGTAGTGAGGGCTAGGTCGCCCCTTGCCGCGCATCCGAATCCGAGTTCCGGTTTTGGCACCTGCTGGAATGTTGACATCAAAGGTTTCGCTGCCAATGCCCAACCGTTTCTGTGCGCCATTAAACGCTTCTGAAAACGTCAGCGTCATCGAAGCTTCAACATCTAGGTTTATGCCTACACCACCGCCGTCATAGCTAGTACCCGTCGAGGTGCGATAGCCGCTAAAGGGGTCAGCGCCGCGACCCGTTCCGACTCGCCCCAATAAGTCATTGACAAATTCGTCAAAGCTGCCGTAGCGCCCAAATTCAAATTCATCAAAACCGGGACTTGTGCTGGTGTTGGTGTTGAAGGGCGATCGTCCACCTCGTGCCCCGGCTCGATCTGCCTGCTGCCAATATTGCCCAAACTGGTCATATTTTTGGCGCTTATCGCTGTCAGACAACACTTCGTAGGCTTCGTTGATTTCTTTAAATCGAGCCTCTGCTGCCTTGTCACCCGGATTCATGTCAGGGTGATATTGCCGTGCCAATTTACGGAAGGCTTTCTTGATGTCATCAGCGCTGGCAGTCTTGGTCACGCCCAGAAGCGCGTAATAGTCTTTAAAGTCGGTTGCAGCCACCCGTTTCTCTCTCCTAAAGCTTTAATATATGGGTTGAATATCTCTATCATGCCCTAGTCATCGAAGACCCGCTATTCAACCTCGATTCTTAAGCTTGAGCGAGCATTGCGGCGCATCATGGCGGGTTTGATTCGTCTGAGGGCAGAAGCCGGAAAGCGGCGATCGTACGCTTCATCCGATAACTCTGCTAGCTCAGTGAGGGTTGAATCAACGTTGCCAGGGTAAGGCTGAAAATCAGCCACATCGCTCTCTTGGGCAAATCGCTGATTCCAGGGACAGACATCTTGACAGATGTCGCAACCCGCTACCCAACCTTGTAAATGAGGGGTAATTGTTTCGGGAAGGGTTTCAGCGCGGTTTTCGATCGTGTGATAGGCAATGCAGCGATTGGCATCGACGACAAACGGCTGGGTGATCGCTCCGGTGGGGCAGGCATCGAGGCAGCGGGTGCAGGTGCCGCAGTGAGCAGTGTGGGGACGATCGCCGACGAGTTCTAAATTGGTTAACACTTCGCCCAAAAACACCCACGAGCCATAGTCTCGCGTAATCACGTTGCTGTTTTTCGCAATCCAGCCGATGCCTGCTTGCTGTGCCCAAAATTTGTCTTGCACGGGCCCAGTGTCTGCATAATAGCGGGCGCGAATGTCGTCGCCTTGGGCTTCTAGCCAAGTAGACAACGCCTTGAGTTTTTTGTGCAAAATCCGGTGATAGTCGCGACCCCAGCCATAGCGAGAAATTTTGGCATAGCCATCGCCTTCGGGTCGATCGTGGGGAGTGTAGTAGTTAAGGGCAACACAAATCAGCGATCGCACTTCGGGCATAACCAATCGCAGATCATGGCGTTTGGGGTTTGTCATCCACGCCATGTCTGCCTGATGATTTTGAGTGAGCCAGCTTTGCAGGGAAGCTAC
>JAYVFW010000359.1:0-10655 GCA_043772715.1 Phormidesmis sp.
GTAGGTGGCAGATAATTTTTGGAGCATCGTCCCCGTCTAGGTTGCATCCCTGCATCCTCTTCGATCTGCCTTGTTCGCTTTTTAAATTGGTATCAGTTCAATGAGTTTTCTCACTATGTTATTCAGCGCTTCAGCCCCCCAAATCCCCCAATTTTGGGGGACTTTGAACCTTAATGCTGGGCTTGAAGTCCCCCAAATTGGGGGGTTTAGGGGGCAGCCCGGATTGGCAACCACAGCGAAAAGCATCGAATTCACGTTAAGTCCAATATAAAACCTTGGCTTGAGGGAAGCGATCGCGAATCTGCCCCTCAAAAAACTGACGCATCGTCTTCATAGTGGTGGAGTCGTAGACATATTTGGTGCCACCAAATTTATTCCGCTTCACCACTCGCTTAGACTCATCCATCTCTAGCTTGCTGTTAGGATACCAACCTTGCAACACCTCTTTAGAACCCGGCGTAAAGCGGTGTGAGATCAGCTCAAAGGTCAAGTCGCAATCAAAATCTAGAACTGCACTGACCGACGCAAATAAGCGATCGTAATGTTCTTCCCAATCCTCGATCGGCATAATTGGGGCAATCACCAACCCAACTGGATAACCGCCGCCACCATGTGCGCGAGGCAACGCCAGCTTTCGCAACGCCTGGAGGCGATCAGCAACGGAGGCTGTGCCACCTTCGAGGCGATCGCTAATTGGGGCAGCATTCACACTAAATCGGCAGCGTGTGTGACCATTGTGCGGCAGGTCTAGCAAGCCATCAACTCCGTCAAATTTCGACACCCAGCGCAGATAACCATCGTCGCGTGTGCCAAAATAACGGATGCACTCGGCTAAACTGCCCGTTAAATGCTCGATGCCTAGCGGGTCGGTGTAGCAACTCACTTCAAACGAGGTTTGGCTACCCGATCGCTCATAGCCGCCAAGATTTTGCAACGTCTGAGGCAGATTAGCAAACGCCCGAATTACAGGCGGGCCTGAAAGACTCCCAGCCAGATAGCAATATTGACAGTGAGCCGGACAGCCCTCAGCTAAATGAAACTGCCAATCAGCAGACGGCGGAATCGGACTGAGCTTGAAGCTGCTCGGTGGGGCATTGACCACCGCTAACGTGCGCTTAGAAATCGCATAAGTCTCGCGCTCAGTCTCGCCGCGCAAACCCGTCAGACGATTTTTAGGCAACGCTTCAATGGGCAAATTTAGCGCCTTGACTCGCGAGAGAATTCGCTGACCCCACGGTTCGTCTAAGGCAGCAGGGGTAAAGAGAACTTGCTCAGGCATCCACAAACGCGCCTTGTGGGTGGCTTTGGGGGAAGAAATCTGAGGAACTGTAGAACTTAGCAATCTTTCTGCTCCATCTGTGTTCTATCCCTATTATCGCTTTCCTTGCAGGGTTGAGAAACCTCATTATGAGCGGGTTTCACGACTTTACGGCAGGTTTTCAGGCGGGCTGACCGACTGCTTAAAAGCGGGTAGATTTTCGACACTGGTGGGAGCCGATCGCATTCGATTTAATTGCCCTAACGCCCAAAGTGCAGTTTCTTGCACGTCTCGATCGGGGTCGTCAGACGCTTGATGCAACAAATGGCTAATTTGAGAAACCAGGTCATAAACGCGAGTCAAATCTCGAATCGCATTTTTACGGACATCTGCGCTTTCATCTTGCAGTGAAATCGCCAGCGCTCGGCTGAGAGGTTTGAGCGTCCGGGTGCCAATTTCAGAAAGAGCAGACAAAATTAAACTGCGCTGCTTTGAGTCAGAATCAATCATTAAATCGACCATCGGCTGAACAGCGCGGGTGTCTCCTCGCTGCCCTAACTCCCAAATGACTTTTTGCCGTTTTGCAGGGTCGGGGGTGCGAAGCTCTCGCAGCAATTCGTCAACAATATTAATTTTGGCGAGTCGAGTAGTTTCTGAAACTTGGGGATCTTCTGGCTGATTTGCTTCAGGAAGTTCCTTATGTTTAGAGGCTTCTGAAACCGAAATAGATCGGGAATAATGACCGTTAGTTGAAGTGGATTTCTCAATGCTGTCTCTGACTTCGGGCGACTCGATCTGCTCATCTGCAATCAATCCTGATGAGACAGTAGGCGATTCGAGAAATGGTGATGATTCTGCTAAGGGCGATTGTCGTCTCAAGGCAAAAAATGTCAGCCCGCCCCCCACAGCAGAAACGGTCACAATGCCCAAAAGCCACCACCTTTTAGATGACTGATTAGCTTTGGATGCCCCGGCTGACCTCTGAGCTTGGGCAATTGGCGAAGGCGCACTCACAGCCGCTAAGGGTGAGGCTGACTGACTCACCAAACTTTTGACCGATTGAGGAAACGCTCCTAAACAAGCCAAACTAGTAATGAGTAACCAACCAGAGTGACGAAAAATCATAAGCGAACTCAGGTGGGAATGCGACTAGCGTACTAGGTAAGGGGTCTTTTCTTGCTAGCTCAATGCTAACCGCCATCTCTAGATTGTTCGCGAAAAAGTTTCGCAAATCTTTAACGACAGTCTCCAAATTTGGGTAATCACTTCGATTCAGATTCTACGATCGAAACTGACCCGATCGTAATCTCACCGACCTCCGACGGAGATTGCAGCATCACAGATCTATTCTGAATCTCATCTCCCTGATCAGGAGAAACCCCATCTAAAGTCGCTCGCTTGAATTGGTCGCTCAACACCTCTCGTTGATTGATCAAATAGATGCTAACCAGCGTCAGACATACCCCAAACCACTGAATCTGACTCAGCACTTCTGAAAGAAACAGATTGCCAAATAAAAGGGCAAAAACAGGGGTGAGAAAAGTTAGAGAACTCAGACTTGTCAGGCTACCACTAGAAGCAAAATAGAAAAATAGCCCGTAGGCGATCGCGCTGCCAAAAATCGTTGAGTAAGCCAGCGCCATCCAGTTAGCAGTCGTCAGATCTATCCACTGCGCGGATTCTAGCTGATTAGAAAGCGCAAATAACGGCAGTCCACCCAAAATCATGTGCCATCCCGTCGCGGTCACGGGGTCAACATAGCGGCAGACATAGCGCACCATCACAGTTCCGACTGCCATTGATAACGCCGCTAACAGCATTAGCCATTGTCCGTTATCAAACAGACTGAGAAAGAGGTCAGAGATCGATCGATCTCTAGAAATCGTCCATTGCCCGTGGGCGATCGCAGTCGTTACCCAATCTCCTGCTGATCCAATCCAGGCTTCTGGTAGCCCCAGCAGGCTGATCCCCAAAACGCCGATTCCTAGACCGAGCCAACCCCAAAGTCCGATCGTTTCACCAAACAGCCAGAGTGCCAGCAGTGCGACGGCTAAGGGCTGCGAGTCGATCATCACAGAGCCTAGACCTGCTCCGGTTCTCATTAAGCCTTGGGCTAAAAATCCTTGAAAGAGGGTGCCATCAATCAAGCCAAAGAGCGCAATCCACAGCCAAGCTGCCCACCCTTTTGGTTGCGGTCTGCCCATCAAAGCACCCGCCATCAGCACCAATACACCTGCGGGCACTAATCGCACACCCGCCATAAAAAACGGGGTAGTGTGGGGAATGACCCCTTTCATCGCGACCATTGCAGTTCCCCAGAGGAAAAAGGGCGCAATCAGCAGCAGAGGTGTAAATGGCGATCGAGACTCAGTGATCTTGAAATGCATGGCTAGCGGCTAACGATATCTTGGGCTAATTCTATTTGATTATGTACTTATGTTAAGTGACTAGCGCCACGGTTGAATTTTTTCTGATCCCCAATTTTCCCACGAGCGACTTGCCTTAAGGCACACTAGAAGCTTAAGCCGTTCTCACTTACCGTTCTTTAATGCCCATGATTTCGCTTTTTAAGTCCCGGTTTCGCAAACAAATTGCTCGAATTGAAATCAAAGGCGCGATCGCAGGGGCAACGCGCGATCGCGTTCTCAAAGACCTCAAATCGGTCGAAGAAAGACGCTTCCCCGTTTTATTGCTGCGGATCGACAGCCCAGGCGGAACCGTTGCAGATTCTCACGAAATTTACTGTGCGTTAAAGCGACTGCAAGAAAAGGTCAAAATCGTCGCCAGTTTTGGCAACATCTCAGCATCTGGTGGGGTTTATATTGGCGTGGGCGCTCAACATGTCATGTCAAACCCTGGCACCATCACGGGCAGCATTGGCGTGATTTTGCGGGGCAATAACCTGGAGCGGTTGCTAGAGAAGGTCGGCGTATCGTTTAAGGTAATTAAATCGGGACCTTATAAAGATATTTTGGCGTTCGATCGTGAACTCACCAATCCCGAAAAACACATTCTGCAAGAATTGATCGATGTTAGCTATTCGCAGTTTGTGGGTGTGGTTGCCGAAGGACGGAATCTAACCACCGAGACGGTGAGAAGCTTTGCCGATGGTCGCGTTTTTACAGGGCAACAGGCTTTAGCGCTGGGACTTGTCGATCGCCTAGGCACCGAAGAAGATGCGCGACGCTGGGCAGCCGAACTCGCCGGACTCGATCCCGAAAAAACCAAGTGCTTTACATTTGAGGAGAAAAAACCTCTTGTCAGCCGTCTCACATCAAACAACAGTCTTGCCCACGCCATTTCCACCGTTCCCGGACTGGCGGCTGGTGCCGATTGGTTAGAGTTTGAGTTGGCTACGAACGGGCTTCCCTTGTGGCTGTATCGCCCTTAATTTAACGTCAGCTCAATGAGGTTTTCGCTTCGTTATTCAGCGCTTCAGCCCTAAATCCCCATTCTGGGGGACTTCAGACCCAATTTTCAGTTCAAAGTCTCCCAGAATGGGGATTTAGGTAGGGGGCAGCCCGAATTTGCAACCGCAGCGAAGAGCTTCATCGAATGAAAGATGTTCCAATCACCTCTCAGATTAATGCTACCTGGAACGCTTTGGGCACGGGTAATCGAACAGACGCAGCACGCTTTAGACTGCGGGGCACTGCGGTCGATTTCGACTAATTATGAAATCGTCGAACAGGATGGGGCGTATTTTTTAGTGCGAATCTTAGCAGACCTGACGCGCAAGGAGAAAGCCGCCCAACAGCAAGCCCACACCATTCGATCGGGTGAAATGTCCAATCCTTTTTTGCCTTATGAGGAAGACTTGTTTGTCGCCGATCTGTCAGAAACCCATCTGTGCCTGCTAAACAAATTCAACGTTGTAGATTATCACTTGCTGATTGTTACGCGGGCTTTTGAAGAGCAAGAAAGTCTATTGACGCTGCAAGATTTTTTAGCGCTGTGGATATGTTTAGCAGAATATGACGGATTAGCCTTTTATAACGCTGGAAAGAATGCAGGGGCAAGTCAACGCCACAAACATTTGCAACTGATTCCATTGCCTCTTTTATCAGGAACTGCGATCGCGATCAACACTTGGTTAGCCTCAGCCGAGTTTGAAGGCACGATCGCCACCATTCCCCAATTGCCATTTGCTCATGGGTTGATGCGATTATCGAGTTGGGTGCAGTCGTCTAACCAGGCGGCTAGAGAGACGATCGCCTGTTATCACACGCTGCTTGAGCGGCTAAATTTAAAAGTAGGTTCCGCCTATAACTTGTTGGCAACGCGAGAATGGCTGTTGATGGTGCCACGATCGCGAGAAAGCTTTGAGTCGATATCCGTTAATTCTTTAGGGTTTGCAGGCAGCTTGTTTGTGCGCGATCAGGCGCAGATGCAACGGCTCAAAGACCAGCGACCGATGACGATTTTGACTCAGGTGGCAGTGCCGCGCGATCGCGGGTAACCTGGGAATTCACACAAACCCTATTTAGGCTTCACTATAAGTTCATTGTGATTGTGTAAAGATTGACCCAGAATGTTCTCTTGATGCCAACTTGGGAAAACACTTGCGCCGCCCTCCATGCTGAAGCTCCAACTTCACTAACGGTTGCGAATCCAAAATGGTATGGCTAGGTGCATAAAAACCAAAATTTGAGGGATTTGATTGTGAACGATCAGAAATTAGATGCCGTAATTCCTCTGATGCTCAAGGATTATGCAAGATTTGAAATTTTGCACAAATCCTTGAAACTTTTCTTCAAAGATTTGGGCAAATGCTGGATTGTGACCCCTGATCATGAATTCGAGCAAATCAAGTCGCTGATTTCAGACGAGCAATATTGTGTGATTCCAGAATCGAGCTTGGTTCCTGAATTCAAAATCTTTCGATCGTCCAGTCGATTTAGCCTCTTTAAATCGGTGCCGGGGTGGTTTAAGCAGCAGATTATTAAGATTGCGATCGCGGACAAAATAGAAACCGATTTTTACCTCACGCTGGACGCAGATGTGATCTGTACAAAACCCGTCTACTTTCAAGATTTAATTAAAGACGGACGGGCAATTTGTTACATTCATCAAACGCACACTCATCATGATTGGTATGGTTGGGCAGAAGAAGTCCTCAAAATGACAGCCAGAAATCGTGATCTTTTGCACAACGTGACTCCAGCCGTGATGAACAAGCAAGGAATGCTGGAATTACAAGCTTATTTAACGCAGGTTTACCACAAGACAAGATTCTCACTCAAACGAAGAGATCTAAAACCCAGAGATTTGAAAGTCGTTGCTTTGAAGCTTTTAACCCCATTTCTGCCCAAAAAATCACCGCTTCGCGATCAGCTCTTAAGCTGGAGATCCTATCTATCGATCTGCACTCCATGGACAGAATATGGTCTCTATTACATCTTTTTAGAAGAGACAAATCGATTCGACAAATATCACGTTGAAGTTACAGATTGCCTTTATACAGACGATGATTCTGTTTGGTATAAAGAAAGTTTTGAATCCTGGAATGTTGAGAAAGTATTTAGCCCCAAAAGTAGCCACTTTTTTGTCATCGTTCAAGGCTGGTTAGATCTTAATGTCAAAGAAGTTTGGCAGAAAGTTGGTCAGTATTTGATTGAGAGCTAATCTTTTAAGGATCGTGGATTAAACAACCTGTAAAAGTCCTCTGATTTGTCATCGCCGAGACTTTTGCCCCCTAAATCCCCCACGAGTGAGGGACTTTGAAACTGGAGTCTTGGCTCAAAGTCCCCCAGAATGGGGGATTTAGGGGCCTGAAGCCGACCTAAACGCAGCGATAAAGACTTGTGTACACCGTAACTTTTTAGAGAGAGGGCTAGGGTGAGGGCGAGAAGTTACACCTTAATAAATCCACGTTCCTAAGCAGATTTTAAGCAGACGAATCAGTGGGATGGGTGTTTTGCCCATCCCACTAAATAGCTTACTAATCGATGTCGATCGAGGTCGGTGAAGAACCCGATGGAGTTGCAAACGGGGAAGACTTGCGGAAATCAGCATAGAGCTTGTCGCGCCAGTTAAAAAACGGCTCAAACGTGCCAATATCTGCAATGCCAGAGATGCCCTGACCTTTGAGCGCTTCAGGAATATTCAAATAAGCACCCGTAGGGAATTTGACATACATCGTCAACCCAGCGACAGCAAAATCTGCCAATGTTGGCGTATCTCCTAGCAGATAGGGTTGCTCTATCAGAATAAAGCAGAGGGCGGTCAAGTCACGTTTAAGAGCAGCTTGGGCATCTTTAACGGCATCGGCTCCCATACCCACGCCCATTCCCAAAAAGCCAAATAGCTCTTGGGGAATGGCACCCACCAGATTTTTAAAGACATCGGGAACTGAGTTTGGAAGTAACGCCGTTCGGAAATTTTGATTAGAGCCGATCGAGCCAACTAACCCTTTACGCGCATTGAGTCCGATCGATTCATCTGCCCATTGCTCGATCAGCAAACATAACCCCTTTTGTTTTGGCTCAGAGGGAATGATCGGCTTGTCGGGATATTTTTTGTCTAAATATTCTGCGATCGCCGTTGAGTCTGCAATGATCTCGCTGCCATCTTTGAGCACAGGCACCTGTCGTTGCCCAGACAGTTGATAAAGCTCAATTTGTCCAACGCCGGGAGTGACCTCAATCTTGCGATATTCCAGACCCTTGTAGTCTAAAATTAGCCGAATTTTTTCAGCGTAGTGAGACATCTCAAATTGATATAACTCCAGCATAATCAGCCTCCAGTTTACGATTAAGAAAGTAGCGCTACTTCGTTCCTGATCAACGCTTCTAGAGCAATTCTCAGTATGGTTACAGAAAAACATACTTTAGCGTTAAAGCGCTCATTATGTATCTGGCGTGAGAGCGAATTTTAGAATCTATACGTTCTTTTAAGACCTCTGCTCAAATCTCACCCTAGACAAAACGCTATCAATTCCCAATGATAGAGAACACAATCACGCTCGTTTCTTAAATTGTGAAAGGTATATAAAACTACAGTTTTTAGTTTGTTGGAGCGTATTTCATGAACTCACCCAGTCACGATCGTTTAATCAAGCGCCTAGTTGCTCTCTTAGGTGCGACCGGAGTAGCTGCCTTTTCTGGGCTGCCTGCTTTTGCTCAAGCCAATCCTAGCAACCGATCGGTAGATTGCTCGGCTTATGTCAATGGTGGCGTTGGCGGGCCGACCAATAACTCAGGGCAGTCGAGCTATGACACGGCAACAATTCCTCAAAATCGTTCAAATGGGATGAATCAATCGAACAATTCATCCAACAGCTACAACTCAAGCCGCTACAACTCAGGCAGCTACAACTCAAACGGAATGAGCCGTGATGATCAGTTTTCGGCTAGAAACCCCAATGCGGCAATCCCGTTTCGCAGCAATGGACCCGCGGGCACCTCTGGCGGAGAATCGAACCTGAATTTGCAGGTGTATCGTTCATATAATGGAGCTTCATCTATGCAAAGCTCCATGCCTTCAGGAATGACCAACGGCACTTATTCTGCTCCCGATCGGTCTAGCTCCAATCAGAGTGCAAATCCGATGCCGGTAGAATGTCTGCCTGGTGGTGTTAACAATCGATAAACCAGCGTTGGTAACAACTTGATTAAACTCGCGTGACCAAAACCTCGGAGGTTTGCGTAAGTCCTAGATTAATAGAGATAGCGGATGAGTGATCGGACAGATTATTCATCCGCTATCTAATAGCGAATGCGAGGATCAATGTAGGCGTTAATCACGTCGATCGCAATGCTTGCTGATGCCACGATCGCCGCAAAAAATACAACAATTCCCTGTACGGTGGGGTAGTCGCGTTGCGCGATCGCCCGATATAAACGGTTAGCGAGTCCGGGCCAAGAAAATGTAACTTCTGTCAAAATTGCGCCGCCTAACATTGACGCTAGCGTTAACCCTAGGATTGTAATCACTGGAATCATCGCATTCTTAAGCGCATGATTAATGAGAATCTTTCGTTCGGGAATGCCTCTAGCTCTAGCAGCTTCTACATAGTCGGCTTGCAGCGTTTGCTTGAGATTAACGCGCACAATGCGCTCAAAGATGCCACTGACTAACACTCCTAGTGTGAGCGAGGGCAACGCCAGATAATATAAGGCGATAAAGAACTGATTGAGATTGCCACTGAGCAGACTATCGATCGTATACAGCCCAGTAACGCCTTGAGGCGCAGGAACCGTGACAGGAAACCGGGTGCCCAACGGAAACCAACCGAGTTGCACTGAGAAAATTAACTGCAACAGCATTCCTAGCCAGAATAGCGGAATGGAATAAGTGATAATGCCAAACAGCCGACCGCCGACATCGATCGCGCTATTGGGGCGAGAGGCAGAAATTACGCCAACGCTAATGCCGACAATCAGCGCGATCGCCATGCTAACGATCGCTAGCTCAACCGTTGCTGGAAAGAACTTGCTAATAATTTCCCACACCGATTCTTTGCTAGTGAGCGACTTGCCCAAATCTAGACGCAGCAGCGCACTCATGTAGTCAAGATATTGTAAAAATAGCGGCTTTCCTAAGCCCAACTGAGCGCGTAAAGCTTCCTTTGCGGCTTCGGGGGCACGCGGACCTAACAGCGCATCGATCGGGTCTCCGGGCGTGGCTCGCAGCAGCAAAAAAACCAGGCTGGTGATCAGCCACAGCATCACAGGGGCAAGCAAGACCCGCGACAAAATATAATAGCGCAGAGAACTCGATCGAGACATGGGTCAGTTCAAAAAGAGACATTTAATGATTGTCTTTTAGTTTGGCAGTTGCGATCGGCTTTTGATTCATGTCTTCTTGATTTAACGTGGACTCGACGAGTTTTTCCGCTTCGTTCTCAACAGCTTCTGCCCCCCAAATCCCCCAACTTTGGGGGACTTTGAATCGAAAATCTTGGCTTGAAGTCCCCCAATTCTGGGGGATTTAGGTAGCTCTCCCGAGTTCATAATCGAAGCCAACCACTTTTGTCGAACTGACGTTGACTTAGGACTTGCGTATTTCCCCAAACGGAACTTTTTGAGTCACTTCCAAATGAGCGCCTTGAACTCCTTTTTGAGCAAATAGATAATCGTTGTTTTGCCAAAGCGGGATAAATGGAACATCTTGAGCCGAGACATCCTGCAATTCAGCAAAGATCTGTTTGCGAGTTTCGGGGTTAAGTTCTTGGCGGCTGCGATCGATTAACTGATTGGCTCGATCGCTATAGTAAAAAGACCCTTGAGCGAAACTCTGTCCTTCCTCACATCCCTTTTCTACACTGCCTTTAGAGCATTCTAGAAACGGATAAATGTAATTATCTGCATCAAGGAAATCAGGAGTCCAATCTAATAAGAAGATGGGATAAACGCCTTTATCTAAATTTTTATAAGCTGCGGTAGATTCAATGCTG
>JAYVFW010000360.1:0-3612 GCA_043772715.1 Phormidesmis sp.
CTTGAGTCAGGGCCCCTGCATCTGGGCGTTTGAGCACATCTCGATAGAGCGATCGTCCTTGCTTGATTTCTCGCGTTACGACATCATCATCCACCGTCAACTGATGACAATAGTGAGGCGTGATCCAATAAGCGCGACTGTCTCCCACATTGACGAGATAGAGTTCGTGAGCGTTGTCGGCGACGGCTCCACCGGGCAGCTTAACGCGCTGCGGAATTTGAAGTGCCATTACCAAAGTGGTGCCCATTCGCCGTCGAGACTCGCGCTCTTGGTCATCGTTTTGAGTCGAAATCATATTGTTGACGACTCGCACGATCGCGGCTAGCTGCTCTGCCAATAAATCGGGCGGCATCGGCTCAGACTGCTGGGCAATCTCGGTCAGCAAGGCTTTGATTTGAAGCTGAAGTGACTGCACCGCTAGTTGACTCGCGACTTCGCCGCCTTCATGTCCACCAATGCCATCACAGACGATCGCCAATCGCGGACTCAGTTCATCATGGGGCTGCGTGCGCGTGTGAGCCGTGACCGGATAGCAGGTGTCTTCATTGTGCGATCGCAGTGCGCCCACATCGGTAGCGCCCACCACCTGCAAGCGCAGCGGCAACTGGGCTGACTGCTCGATTAATAACTGGTTTAACTGGGCTGAGACTGCTTGAAAGCTGGCTCCTTGCTGCATGGCTGCACAGATCGCGGTGAGAGCGTCTACGATCGTCGCCTTCGACTCTGGCACCCATACAAGCCAGCACTGCCCTAGATTTGAGAGAGCAGGATTTAAAAACGAGGCTCTTGTATGAACTGAGTCTTCTGAGTCTTTGATTAATTCTTTAAGCCTGACACGCCACCCTTCGACTCGCAAATTATCGGGTGATAGCAGACTTGACGCAACGTTCAATTCTAAAAGCGGAGTCCAAAGCTGCAAAATCTGCCACAGCCAATAGACTTGACGCACCGCAGAGGCTTGAGTCCAGACCTCAAAAATGGCGGGTTGCAGGTCGCCCGTGTTTTTTAAGGGGACATTTTCTAATAACAGAATCTCGCGATCGCTCACTTCGTCGCGGCAAAACCCGTAGACTTGGGGCACGTGTAGCCGATGAGCATAGAGCTGCAAATAGGGCAGCGCTTCGTCAGGCAGCAGTGCAGACACATAAGGCTCTGTCTGCGGCTTTATGTCTGACCAGATGTGAGGCGTAATCACCCGATAGCGATCGGACTCGACGATCGTGCCCGGTGGCTTTTGGGCGGCGACTTCTCCGACTGCCCAAAGATAACGATGCTCCTGCGATTGCGAACTGCTCATGCACTTAAAAACGTATATTGTAGGGCGTTTGTGACTGACTTAATCTTCATAAATGTGAAGCATTGCGGAATTGAGCGGGCACTCTTTGAAGAATGACTTAACATGAGTTCGACGAGTTTTTCGCTTCGTTTTCAGCGGCTTCTGCCCCCTAAGTCCCCCAAATTGGGGGACTTCAAGCCAAAACTTCCGGTTCAAAGTCCCCCAAAATTGGAGGATTTAGATAGCTCTCCCGAATGCATAATCGGAGTGAACCACTTCTATAGAACTCACGTTGACTTAAATCGCTTAACTCGGTTGCAGGATAGCCGATTTTGAGTCATTCGTCTCTCATACTCTGATTGATCTATTAGCGATCGTGAATTTGCCCACTCAAAACTATGCCTCTGACTCCGACTATGGTTTGGCTTTTAGCAGGCATTGCCCTTTGCCTGATTGAGTTTGTGGTGCCCACAGCGTTTATCGCTTTCGTGATGGGGCTGAGTGCGCTGGTGGTCGCTGCCTTTTCAAGAGTTTTATCTCTGAATTTGCAGATAGTTCTTTGGATGTCGCTTTCTCTGCTAATGGTGCTGGCATCTCGGCGGTTAATCAGCCAACGAGCCGCCTTAAAACTGGATGCCACCGAGGCAGAAACGTTAACCGAAATTTTGCCGGGGCAGCCGGGACGAGTTCTCTATGAAGGAAACTCTTGGAGCGCTCGCTGTGAAACTTTTGACGGGACGATCGCGCCTCACCAAAAAGTCTACGTCGTCGGACGCAAAGGCACGACGCTGATCATTGTGCCCGAAGGGTTGGCACACGATCAATAATCACTATTCAAACATTAGGAGCATAAGTCTATGTGGGGTTGGTTAATTGCAATAGGCGTAGGAGCGGGTGCTGTCTCTAGCGTCAAGATTATTCAGCAAGGAAATGAAGCCCTGGTAGAGCGGTTGGGGAGCTACGATCGTAAACTCGCTCACGGACTCAGTTTTGTGATTCCTGGACTCGATCGCGTCGCCTTTCAAGAAACCGTGCGAGAGAAAGTGCTCGAAATCCCCCCGCAGCCCTGCATCACTCGCGATAACGTCTCGATCACCGTTGATGCGGTCGTTTACTGGAAGATTGTAGACATGGAGCGGGCCTATTACAAAGTGCAAAACCTCAATGCCGCTGTGGTGAATTTGGTGTTGACTCAAATTCGAGCTGAGATGGGTCAGATTGAACTGGATGAGACTTTTACGGCACGAGCGCAAATCAACGAAATCTTGCTGCGAGATCTCGATGTTGCCACCGACCCTTGGGGTGTGAAAGTTACCCGTGTGGAGTTGCGTGACATCATTCCTTCAAGCGCCGTGCAAGAATCGATGGAATTGCAAATGTCAGCCGAGCGTCGCAAACGCGCCTCGGTCTTGACCTCCGAGGGAGAACGAGAATCAGCCGTCAACTCTGCCAGAGGCAAAGCCGAAGCCCAAGTTCTCGATGCCGAAGCCCGTCAAAAATCTGTAATTCTCGCTGCCGAAGCCGAGCAAAAGAGCATCGTGCTCAAAGCCCAAGCCGAGCGACAGCAGCAAGTGCTTCGTGCCCAAGCCACTGCCGAAGCGATTCAGATTGTCACTCAAGCGTTGAAGGGCGATCCCCGCGCTGCCGAAGCCGGAAAAGTTTTGCTTGCCTTGAGCTATTTAGAGATGGGCACGATCGTCGGCAAGAGCGACAGCAGCAAAGTCATGTTTATGGACCCGCGTAGCATTCCAGCAACGCTGCAAGGGATGTTGTCGATCGTCGATGAACCCAATGGCAAGGCATAGAAATCTACTTGTTCTCGGTTTGGCATTGGGTGCACAATCCAAAAAACTCCAGCATATGGTAGTAGATTTTGAACCGATAGGATTCGTGTAGCTGTGCTTCTAAATCGTGAACTGGGCACTGGTCGATCGGAATCGAGTTGCCGCACTGCACACAGGTCAAGTGATGTCTATCTTCTTGAATAAGGCTATAGAGCGCTTCTCCGTTGGGTAACGTTCTGACTTGCACCATTCCTTCAAGCTTGAGCGCTTCGAGGGCGCGATACACCGTGGCTAGCCCCATGCTTTGTTCACGACTGCGGAGTTCTATATAAAGATCCTGCGCTGAGATGGCTCGGTTCAGGATTTTTAAGATCGTGAGGATGCGTTCTTGACTGCGGGTGCGAGTTCTCATGAGAAGGGGGGACGATCGTCCAAAGTGAATTCAAAATCTATCTAAGTAGCTGGGTGGAATTAAATAGAAGACCCTCCTCGCGGAGCGGGGCGAAGCCCTCGCCAACCCTTCTCCCCAAGGAGAAGGGAGCAAGATTCAAA
>JAYVFW010000361.1:0-3604 GCA_043772715.1 Phormidesmis sp.
CTAGCTCCGATCGGGCGAATGCCGCCATCTTGGATCGTTCCAACGATCTCAATCTCGCTGGACATGATGGGGCGGTTCCAAACCGAGAGACTGGGCTGATTGTGAAGTTGAATCGCTCCATTTTGCTCGGCTTCGGGAGTGACATCGGTAACATCTGCGCTCATATTCTCTTCCTTGGGGGAGTCAGTGACTTCTGGTGTAATTTCGTCGCTATTCATGCCGTTTGTAGAGACGGTGGGTTTGGTATTGGGTTTTACGCTCCGATTGCTGGCACCCCTTTGGCTATTCGTTTTATTTGTGCGATTGACGACCATTGTGCTTTCTCTAGTGACGTTAAAAGGGGATGCCGAGGCGATCGGAGGGCAAATATAAAATTCAAATCTTAAGCAATTATAAGGTGAAAGCACCCCGCTAAATTCGATTGAATGCACTAGAAGAACTTATGACTCTGATTTAGAGTTTCAATCGCACAAAAAAGGGGATGCCATGGGCATCCCAATCGTCAAAATTACTTTCCGAACCTAGTATCGGATCAGCACTTAGGCGCTAACCGCAACTTTCTCTTTAGCAGTCAACCGCTCATAAGTCGCCCGCATCTTCAGCCCAACCAGCACTTGGAACAAGCCAGTTCCATTGTTAGAGCCAGGATATTCACGGTGCTTGAGCAATAGCTCAGTCAGTTCTCCGGTATATTTTGCGGAGGTTTTGCTCAAATGTTGCTCAATGTAGATCACTTCTTCGAGCTTGTCGAACTGACCATCGACTTCTAGCACCGAAACGCTATGACCGTAGTAAGAATCAGGTCCGTAATACATCTTGATTCCAGGATAGGAGCAGGTGAGCTTCCGTCCGCAAGGAGTCCAATGAATCTCAGAGCCTTCGTCAAACAGATAAGCAGCCTCAAAGCCCTCCACTTCATCGCGCTGAATCATCTGCACCCGCAGCACTTTCCGCTCCTGGTCGTTCTTGATTAACTGCGTGGGCAGCACTTGCACGACCACATCTGCAAAGCCTTTTTGAGGGTCAATATAAGCCTCAAAGTCAGGTTTACGAGCGTTGATTTGAGCCAGCACATCTTCATAGGTGTGACCCCGCTCTGCCATGTCGCGCTGAATCTTCCAGGCGATTTTGACTTCATCGCTGATGTCGAGATAGACGCTGAAGTCTAGCAAGTTGCGAACCCGCTCATCGTAGAGAGGGTGCAACCCTTCGATCACGATGATGTGGTTAGGCTCAACCATTTCAGGAGGATCGAGAAGACCCGTTTCGTGGTTGTAGATGGGCTTGTTAATTTTTTCCCCGTTTTTGAGCGCTTTCATCTGCTCATACATCAGGTCAAAATTATTGGCTCTAGGGTCTAGTGCTGTGATTCCGGTTTCTTTGCGCTGCTTGCGATCCAGACTGTGGTAGTCGTCTAGGCAGATAACGGTAACGAAATCTTCCCCAAACAAATCTGTCAATCGGCGCAGAAACGTGGATTTACCGCACCCGGAGTCTCCGGCAACACCGATTAAAACCACGCGGTCTGGCTTACTGGTCATAGGTTTCCTCTAAAACAAAAAGGTTTCTACTAATTGGGTTCTTGAGTCAGCCAGAGCTTGGACGACTTTCTTAAGCAAAATCCAGCAATTTTATGACTGAATGTTGCTTGCCTTGAAAGCCTGGTTTGGCTCAAGGCTTTGCAGTTAAGTATTTAGGACTACTTGCTAGGGCAGATCTTACCAAATCGTGATCCCCCTCACAAGCCTTAAGTAAATCTAAAATTTGTCAACTCTTCTAACTTTAGGGGTGAGACGCGTATTTTATCTCTATAGAGGGGCGGACTTAACCGTAATTTTATGATTTTGGCGATCGCCAAGTCTCCCTAAATCTGTAGAGTGAATAAGAGGAGCAACTTGCCGCCCCACCAATTTGGTAGAAAGGGCACCTTGCAGCACAATATTAAGTTGAGTTAGGTCGGAGATATTCAAAGCGATGTTCAATTCAAGCGCAACAGGTGCTGGCAACACACCCTCAGGCAGCCGCGTGTTTCGGTATGAAGTGGCGGGTCTGCGTCAGAGCCAAGAAAATGACCAGATGAGCTACCCCATTCGGCAGAGTGGCAGCACGTTTATCACGGTGCCCTACACCCAGATGAATGAATTTATGCAGCGCATTACTCGCATGGGCGGCAAAATTGTCGGCATTCAGCCTTTAGAGGTTAATGGTGATTTAACCAGAAAAGTTACCCTAGAACAGTCTGCAACCCCGGTTAAGCAGGAAACTGAAGCGCAGGGCACTCAAGCAGGAGCAAAGATTAAGCCTATGACTCAAGCAAAGGCTGCTGTCGCGACAGACATTCCCGTCAATATTTACCGACCTGCCAATCCTTACGTCGGTAAATGTATTTCTAACGAGGAACTCGTCGCCGAAGGCGGAATCGGTACAGTTCGTCACCTGAAGTTCGATATTTCTGGTGGCGACTTGCGCTATCTAGAAGGACAAAGCATTGGCATTATTCCTCCTGGCACTGATAAAAACGGTAAACCTGAAAAACTCAGGCTTTATTCGATCGCGTCAACTCGTCACGGCGATCAGGTCGATGACAAGACCGTTTCTCTCTGCGTCCGGCAGTTAGAGTATAAGCATCCTGAGACGGGCGAGATGGTCTATGGCGTTTGCTCAACCTTTCTCTGTGGTCTAGAGCCAGGGGCAGACGTTAAGGTCACAGGTCCGACGGGCAAGGAAATGCTGCTGCCTCTTGATCCCGAAGCCAAAGTAATCATGATGGCAACCGGGACGGGTATCGCTCCAATGCGGGCATATCTGTGGCGGATGTTTAAGGATAACGAAAAAGCTGCCAACCCTGACTACCAGTTCAATGGGTTTGCGTGGCTGATCTTCGGCATCCCGCAGACAGCGAACATTCTCTATAAAGAAGAGCTGGAGGAAATTCAACAGAAGTATCCTGATCACTTCCGGCTCACGAATGCGATTAGCCGTGAGCAGAAGAACAAGGATGGCGGCAGAATGTATATTCAAGACCGGGTGGCTGAACACGCGGCTGAACTGTGGCAAATGATGCAGGATGAGAAGACGCACACCTACATTTGCGGTCTCAAAGGCATGGAGGACGGCATTGATGCGGCTCTCTCGGTTGAGGCTTCAAAAGCGGGTGTTGAGTGGAAGGAGTTTCAACGCGCGATGAAGAAGGCAGGTCGCTGGCACGTCGAAACCTACTAACTTCGATTAGTTGAAACCGTTCATTGAATAGGAACCGGGAAGACTCTCCAGCTTTCCCGGTTTTCTAATTAATAGCAAGGCATTAATGTATGTTGGCTCAAATTGATATCACTCTCGCTATTCAATATAATGGGTGGAGGGAATAAAGTGGCACTTTCTAACATTATGAAACTTGAAGTTGAATCAACTGTTAGATTTGTGGGCGAGGAAATGGAGAACCACGATATTCCCGTGGAAAATTTAGTTAGCACTCTGAATGGGTTTCAGAAAGTAGTCTACTACTTAGCAAGCGTTCAGGAAAATATTGACGTTGGCAAAAGATTTGAGCTTCCTAAACGAGTTCGTCAGCGTTACTCCTTGCGCTGTAGAATTCCTACTCCTG
>JAYVFW010000362.1:0-3597 GCA_043772715.1 Phormidesmis sp.
TCGCGGCACTACTGCTCAAACGACAAACATCTGGGTCAGAATTGAGCATGACGGCATTGAAGGCTGGGGAGAAGCCGCGCCATTTTCAGTCGAAGAAAAGCCCCAAACCACCGAGGCGATCGCCCGTTCCCTGCAAGCGATCGCGCCTCTGCTCAAAGCTTTGAATCCGCTCGAACGTCAGCGCATCGATCGCTTAATGGCAGAAACTCGCTTGCCATCAGCCGCCCGTGCTGCCTTGGATGTGGCGCTTCATGACTGGGTGGGCAAACAGGCAAATCTGCCGCTCTGGCAACTGTGGGGGTTAGAGCGCGATCGCATTGTTCCGACCTCGGTGACGATTGGCATCAGTTCGCCCGAAGCTGCCCAGCAGCGCGTGTGGGATTGGTTGGGTAAGGGCACGATCGCGGCACCCCTCCAAGACATTCAGGCGCTAAAAATCAAACTCGGCAACCCCGACGGCATTGAAGCCGACAAAGCAATGCTGTTAGCCGTCAAAGCCGCCGCGCCTCACATCTCGCAAATTAGTGTCGATGCCAACGGCGGCTGGAATGTAAACACGGCGCTTAAAATGGCATTCTGGCTGGCAGATCAGGGCATCACTTATATCGAGCAACCGTTACCCAAAGGACAAGAAGCCGATCTTGCAAAGCTTTACTATCAGTCTCCTCTGCCGATTTTTGTGGATGAAAGCTGTTTTACTAGTCGAGATATTCCTTTGTTGGTCGATCGAGTTCACGGCATCAATATCAAACTGCTTAAGTCAGGCGGTTTGTCAGAAGCGTTGCGAATGATTCACACTGCAAAAGCGTTTGGGCTAAAGGTAATGTTTGGCTGCTATTCAGACAGTTCACTTTTGAATACAGCATTGGCGCATCTCTCTCCATTAGCCGATCATTTGGATTTAGATAGCCACTTAAACTTGTTGGACGATCCGTTTGTGGGTGCGGTGTTCCAAAACGGACGAGTCGTGCCCAACAACCAACCGGGGTTAGGCGTACGATTTAGAAATTAGCTGTGGAATGAACCAGCCTAAAACTTCTTCTGCTATCAGGTTTCAGGAATTTTGGGAAACTGACGGTATTTTCTCTGGTTATGCCGCATATTGGGCGATCGCTCTACTAGGGCAAGCAACTATACTGGTTTCAACAGGGCAATGATGAAGACGCAGTTGCCGCCTGTGAGCAAGCCACTCAAACATTATCCTAATGGGTCTGCGTAGAGCCACACACAAATTATTCTGAAGCGGCAACCGTTTAATAAATGTAAGTGAACGCGCTAATCTGGTAGATGGCGAATCATAAAACTTTCGCCTATATTTTGATGAAACGCCGATCGTGTGGCACTTATTTGACCTATGTTTGACGCTCTCTCTGAACGCTTAGAACAAGCCTGGACTAAATTACGCGGTCAGGACAAAATCTCTGAATCCAACGTTAAAGACGCGCTGCGGGAAGTTCGTCGCGCTCTGCTCGAAGCCGATGTTAACCTGCAAATCGTCAAAGACTTTGTGGCTGAGGTTGAGCAAAAAGCACTCGGCGCAGAAGTCGTGCAAGGGGTGCGCCCCGACCAGCAATTTATTGAAATTGTCTACAACGAGCTAGTCCAGGTGATGGGCGAGGCAAACGTCCCGCTGGCTGAAGCCCCGTCAAAACCGACGATCGTGCTGATGGCAGGTCTGCAAGGCACAGGTAAAACTACCGCTAGCGCCAAGCTTGCGCTGCATCTCCGCAAAGAAGAACGCACGACCTTGCTCGTCGCGACCGATGTCTATCGACCAGCGGCGATCGACCAACTCGTCGCCCTAGGCAAACAGATTAATATTCCAGTTTTTGAACTGGGAACGAGCGCTGACCCGGTTGAAATTGCCCGTCAAGGGGTGGAAAAAGCCAGAGCTGATGGCTTTGATGTCGTGATTGTTGACACGGCAGGTCGGCTGCAAATCGACCAAGAGATGATGGGCGAACTTGCCCGCATCAAAGAAATCATTCAGCCCCACGAAACCCTGCTCGTCGTGGATGCCATGACCGGGCAAGAAGCCGCCAACCTGACCCGCACCTTTCACGAACAGATTGGCATCACGGGAGCCATTCTCACCAAACTAGATGGCGATACTCGCGGCGGTGCAGCGCTGTCAGTGCGACGCATTTCAGGACAGCCGATCAAATTCGTCGGCGTGGGTGAAAAAGTCGATGCGCTACAGCCGTTTTACCCCGATCGCATGGCATCCCGAATCCTGGGGATGGGCGACGTTTTAACGCTGGTCGAAAAAGCCCGCGAAGAAGTCGATTTGGCAGAAGCCGAAAAGATGCAGGAGAAGATTCTTTCTGCAAAATTCGACTTTACCGACTTTCTCAAGCAGACCCGCTTGCTCAAAAACATGGGTTCTCTGGGCGGCATCATGAAGCTGATTCCGGGCATGGGCAAGTTGAGCAACGAACAGCTTGAGCAAGGAGAAACCCAACTCAAAAAAGCGGAGGCGATGATCGGCTCGATGACCGTGCAAGAGCGCAAAGATCCCGATATCTTGTCGAGTTCTCCAAGTCGTCGTCGTCGCGTTGCCAAAGGCTCTGGTTATGGCGAGAGAGAAGTCAGCGAGCTGGTGACCAACTTCCAGCGAATGCGAACGATGATGCAGCAGATGGGACAAGGCAACTTCCCCGGCATGGGCGGAATGCCGGGAATGGGAATGCCGGGAATGGGCGGTGGAATGCCGGGAATGAGCGGTAACCCTTCCCCTCAAGCTGGATGGCGCGGCGGCGGTAGCAACCCCAACAAAAAGAAAAAGAAAGACAAGAAGAAGAAAGGGTTTGGCACGCTGTGAGGCTAATCAGTTTCAAGATTCCACACCCTGCCCTCTAGCTGTGATACGATGGGTGGTCAACGATCGGACGATTTTGTAATCCAACAGGAGTTCAGTTTTCTAGCATGATGAAACTTCGATTAAAGCGATTTGGCAAAAAGCGCGAAGTCAGTTACCGCATTGTCGCGATTAATAGCCGCGACCGTCGCGATGGTAGACCGATCGCTGAAGTCGGGTTCTACAACCCCCGCACTGACGAAACGCGGCTTGATGTGCCCGCGATCGAAGCTTGGCTGCAAAAAGGCGCACAGCCGACCGAAACCGTTCGTAACATTCTGACCAAAGCTAACGTTCTAGAACAAAAAGTCTGGGTCTGATTCTTCTATGCCAGAGAATATTGCTGTGCCAGACTATGCAAGTTTGGTGCGCTTTTTAGTTCAGCCATTTTTAGAAACTCCAGACTCGCTTAAGGTTGACAGCGAAACTTCGTCGCGATCGCGGGTCTGGGTGCGGTTAGCCTTTGAAGAAACCGATAAAGGACGGGTGTTTGGGCGCGGTGGACGAAACATCCAGGCGATTCGGAGTGTCCTTGAAGGTGTGGCAAAAGCCGCCGGACACACTGCCCTATTGGATGTCTTCGGCACTCAGAAAGAAGGGTTTGATCAGGAACGATCGGATGAGTCATTTTCTCCCCGTCGCTCGGAAGCCCCGCCTCGTCCATCGTCAGGTATGCCGCGAGCGGTTCCTAAGCCCAAGCCCCGCCAAAGCGAGTAACGGAAGTTTGCAGTTTTGAGCCA
>JAYVFW010000363.1:0-3596 GCA_043772715.1 Phormidesmis sp.
GACAGGGATAAATTGGACGGGCGAAAGTTCGAGTTTGACAGGAACCGATGCGATCGCATGGACAGGATTAGGAAAGTTGGATTCCAATCCCGGTCGAACCCTAGCACCAGTGGAGCAAGCAGAACTCAAACAGTTTTATCAGCAATTAGCGTGGGTCTTAGATGATCCGTATCAGCGGGCAGGGCAGCAAGTGCCGACGGATGTTGAGCCAGAAGGAAAATACATTGCATCTAACGAGCGACTCAGCATTCCAGAACTCGTTAAACGTCTTGTCACCTATGCGCCAATTGCCCACACGATCGGGATGACTCGATTAGAAGAAGGCTTTACAGAAATTAAGCGCGACACAAAAACGGGCTGGTTTATGGGAGACGGCGACAAAGTAGGGGACAAACTCAAAACGATCGCCTCTGATGAAGGACAAACAATTTTCAGTAAAGCGATGCGAGATTGGGGCACAGACTTTAAAAAAGACTTTCCTAAAGAGTTGGGTCGGGTCATTTATGCCGGGGGCGATGACTTTCTGGGCATCGTCTATAACTCTGAACTTGGGAGTAACAATTTATCGAATCAGGCTTTGGTCTGGTTAAAACAGTTCAATCAGCAGTGGCAAACCCATGGTCAGAACATCAACGTCAGCATGGGATTTGTCTGGGCTGGCAATCGAGTTCCTCAACGAGATATTCTTCAACACTGCCGCGAAGCAGAGAAGCTTGCAAAGAATAAGGGACGCGATCGCGTCACCATCCGAGTTCTCTTTAACAGTGGGCAGTTTGTGCAATGGACTTGTCCTTGGCGACATTTGCGAATTTTGGATCGCTACCGCGATCGCGCTGGCGGTCAAAACTGGACTCATCTCTACAATGATTGGGCGCACCTAAAATCACGCCATGCGATTCGATTTCGGGAGGTCGAGCATAACCCAATCGATCGAGATATCGCGTTGTCCCTGCTCGATCTCTACTTTGATGGTTTAGGTCAAGAGATACAGAACCAGCGTCAGGAGGATAGTCAGTGGCGGGCGATCGCGGGTGACAACACTGATGCAGCCGTGGTGCAGTGGATTCATGATTTGGTGCAAGTGGGGTGGCAGCTATGTTCAAATTCCTAATTGTTGTGTCACCTTTGGGCTTTCTTTATGGCAGTTCTGGCGCTTTCTTATCGCCCGAAAACTTGGTAGGGCGCTCAGGGGCTAAATTTCCACCGGATGCAGCGACGCTAGCAGGACTCTTCTTTAGCGAAAATAAGCGCCATGAAATTGCGCCGCACGACACCCTTAAGCAGGAGTTATTTGTCTCTGGCCCTTTCTGGGCAAAACAGGATGACCCAGATAATTTTTATGTGCCAATTCCCCGCCACCGTATCCTTGGAGAAGGTAAGGATGACGAATGGAAACTAAATGATCAACGCTGTTGGCAACGCGACTCAGAAAAGCAGGATATCGAAGTTTCTTATCACTGGCAACGCATTGATGCGTGGCAGCGAAACGCTTCAGAGATTCGCAAAAATAATGAAATGAGTAGTGTACCTTGGGAATATGTGTCGTTTCTGCATCCCCAGATGAAACATAACGAGCGGCACGTTTTGGATCAGGATGGACTGTTTCTAGAAAACGCAGTGCAGATGGATGAAGACCACTGCTTAGTTTATCTATCGACTTACCCGTTGGCAGATGGCTGGTATCGGTTTGGGGGCGAAGGACACATGGTCGAAATTAGCTCTCAAGAGATTAGATGCGATAGCACGATTCATGAATTGCTCAACACCAAGATTCAGAGAGCGTGCGCCTTGGTCACGCCTGGAGTTTGGGGGTCTAATCATCTCTCTTACCGCTACCCAAAGCATTCTGAATTTCCGCGAGAAGGAATAAAGATGTTGACAGATAAGCCGATTCCTTACCGCTATCGGATGGGTCAGCGATCAACCGAGCGCGGCAGATTAGGACGGGGACGCTATGCGGTGCCGCCGGGAACTGTGTATGTGTTCAAAAAACCTCTCGAAAAAACCTGGTGGGACTTTCCTGAAGAGTGGTTTCCAAAAGAAGGGCTTCCTCTCAAGCATTTTGGGTGTGGATTGTGTCTTCCGGTTGAAATTGATGGCGTTGCATAAGGAGAATAGCGATGTATAGACGAGCTTACGGAATTATCGAAGCCCTTGCCCCTCTTCATGTGGGAGCGACAGCAGGAGAAGAAAGCGGCAACCTCAATTTGATTTTTCGCGATCAGTTTACGCAGACGGGGATCATTCCGGGTAGCTCGATTCGCGGACGGTTTCGATCGGAGATGCGACGCGCCTCAGCAGGCAGCGAGAACCAGTGGTATGGTGCGCCATCGGATACCGAAGAGTCAGATTCAATCAAGGAATCAGTGGTGAAGTTTGAATATGCGTCATTGCTGTGGCTTCCCGTCTTTTGTCCGGGTCAGCCTGTCGTGTGGGTCAGTTGCCCAAAACTGCTCAAGCGCTATCAACGCATCGTGGGTGGCGAACTAAAGAACGCCGAGTTACCTAAAAAATATACAGGGTCATCAACGCTAAAAACGCTGAATGTGGAACGCAAGCAAAAGCTCTTCTTCAACTTTGGTTTTTTGGAGCTTAAACAAACAGAAAGTCTGAAAATCTGGTTTCCTGATGGTGAAGAATTGCCCGCGATCGTGGTGGCTGACGATGAGATTGGGATGATTCACGATATGGCGCTCTATCGTCAAAGCCGGGTACGCCTGAAAGACGATGAAAAACGGGTGGCTGATGGCGGCTTCTTCAATACCGAAGCTTTGCCCGAAGGCACGGTGATGGTTTTCCCGATCGCCCTTCGAGAAACCACAGACACTTGGCAACCTTTTGGTGAAGGCAATCAAAGCGGTGAAATTTACCTGGGTGGCTTAGAGTCGATCGGGTTTGGAAACTGTCAAATCACCCTGAAGGGTGAAGGAGTAGCGGCATGACTTGGAAACTATACGAAATCGATCGGGTTGCCCAAGAACTGGTGCTGAAGTTTCGCGATCGCGATGTGTTGGGCGAAAGTCACAAGATGCGATCAACGACTGCCTACGGTCTAGAGCGCTTTTGGGGCGAACATCTGCGGCTCGACCAAAAGGAGCAAGATCAGTATAAAGCAGCATTTTGGAAGGCGACTTGGGATGAGCTTTGCACGATCATGCAGCAAGCAGGAATCACAATTCCCAATGACAAAGTTAGTTATAACAACACTCAATCAATCAAGGCAATGTCAGAAAAGCTGTGGGCTTTTGATATTGAACAACGCAAGATCGCTTTGGCAATTTTGATTGAGCTTTGCGATAGTCTCGTCTGGTGGACACAGCGCTATAAGAAACCGAAAAATGGAGGATAAGCAAGATGCCGGATCATGACTATGTTCCATTGATGTTTCAGGCGCAGGTGGGGGGACGATCGCAGATTCACAAGTTAGAGGATTTGAAGAAAAAATCGCAAGAACTTGGCGTGAATAAGGACACGCTACAACAACAAGCCTATGACTGGGCGAAGCAATGGCAAGAAGCCTGTGACCACAAAACGGTTCCGACATTTGAATCCCATGTGAAAACTCGCGAGTGTCGATTTACTTGGCGCATGGTGAC
>JAYVFW010000364.1:0-3584 GCA_043772715.1 Phormidesmis sp.
CTCTTCAATAGAGTCGCTAACATTCACGAGAATGCCAGACGAAAGGAAGATGTAACGCTCTTGCAAATCCAAAGTAACACTGACTCGATAACGTTTTTCAATTGAGCAACGCAACTCAACGGTGAACGAAATCGAGCCAGGAACGATCGTCCTAACTCCCATTTTATTTTGTCCTCTCGGTTAGTTCAAAGAGGACAAGAACGCTGGTTGATCAGACGTTCTATTGGGATAAAAAACGTATGCAGGATCTTGATTCCAGCCTTTCAAGATCCCATAGCAAAGCCGACGATGTACAATCATGAACGCCTCCTGAGTTACTCGTACTAACTAGGGATGGAAGTCCTCGGAGTCTGATTGCCTAGATCAGGCTTCGGGGCACAACTTCATCACTGCGGTGTACTGTACAGGAGTTTTTGGGTTTTTGGAATGCTGAGTTTTTGAGGAGGCGCGATCGTTTCTGAAGGGAAGTGGGGAGCGATTACCCCTTCCGGGAACTGCGAAGCACCCGTTTCTTTAGGATCTCTGATGAAAAGCGAGGGGAGATACACGGAAAGTTTCGGGGTATCTGCTTAAACCAGGGAGATACCCCGAAACTTTCCGTATAATCAATAGTTAGCCTGCTGACTTCTTGGCAAAGGCACAGCGTACAAGTTGATCTTTACGAGTTATGACCTCACTGCCCGTACCTCCATCTAAGAAAACAGGAAGTCAATCCCTTATGAATCGAGAAGAAGATGCATCACCCGCAGCGGCTGCGTTCTCCTCTGTTTCAGGTGTTCTTGGTGGATTTAGTATGACGCTCGTGGTGTTGGCATTAAGCCCTCAAGTGATCTCAAGCGATATTAGTAAGGATTGGATTGTTGCAACTATCTTGCTCTCAGCAGGGTTGTATATGTATGCATCAAGTATCTTTGCTAATGCGATGAGTTTTGAAGATAGAGCAGTTAAGTATCATGTCTTCAATTCTGCACTCAAATCATTTCACATAGCCAATTTACTTTCATCATTAGGCTTACTGTTGCTCACATTCCAGTTTCAACTTCTTATAGCAAGAATTGCTGCTGTCAGCATTGCGTTGCTTGCATTCAGAGTGGCAATAATTAATATTCTCCCAAGCTCCTCAAGCAGGCAATGATATAATAGCTTTATGCAGTTTGAGTGGGATGAAGATAAAGCGACGAGCAATCGTTCAAAGCATGGAGTTTCGTTTGAAGAAGCAAAAACTGTTTTTGATGATCTTTTCTATGTTGACTTCTATGATCCAGATCACTCTGAGGATGAGGAGCGATACATCATTGTTGGAGAATCAAGTCGAGGACGATTGTTGATTGTGTCGTATACCGAGAGAGATGATTCGATGCGCCTTGTCAGCGCAAGAGAAGTGACACGAACCGAGCGGGAAGCCTATAAAGAGAGATAAGTCAGAAATGGAAGATGATCTACGGACAGAGTATGATTTGAAGAGCCTACGAGTCAGAAGGTTAGGCTCTGGAAGGAAAAGTTTTGGTGGTGCAACTGTACGGTTAGAACCTGATGTTGCAGAGATGTTTCCTAGTGCTGATGCTGTTAATGAGGCGTTACGATTTTTGATTAGAGTAATGCAGGGTAGTCAAGCTCCTCCCCCCACGGTGCAGGCTAACAATTCAAATGCATCGGACGGTTGAGAGTTGCTGGTGCTGAGTTTTAGGTTATCTGCCGCCGCTGATTTGGGGCGTTATGCCGCCAGCCCGAAAAGCAATCAACACGGTCTTTTAGTGTGATTGTTTATCCGAACATTAACGGTGTTGAGAACGGTTAGGTGAATGCGAAAGTCAACATGATTTACAACGGTTGCGCGAATTTATCGGTGTTGGCTTTGGCAAAGATTCTCGTTGAGATTGGGAGGTGACGGGTCGCATAGGATTTAAATCCGTCCGCGATCGCAGAGTTCTTCGTCTTTCAAAATTTACGGTCTGGCGAAGTTGCGAGATCAAGGTTCGGTGCGCCCCTTGTAGGAAGAATCTCGTTAGATCCCAATCGTTCAATGAAGTACTTGGGTCGGTGAAAATCGCTTTAGTAGAAATTACCTGACGGCACCGCTTTGGACTGAAAAGCTCAATTTTGCCCCCTTCAGCAAGCAAGGAGGTTACTATTTTGATTAGCAGGTAATGTTTAGGCTGAGTTATGAAAATTCACAGTTTTACAGCCATTGTCTATAGAGAGGACGATATATATGTGGCTGAATGTCCAGAAGTTGGTACGGTTGACCAGGGAGAAACAATTGAGCAAGCAATTGAAGGTTTGAAAGAAGCAACACGGTTATATTTAGAGGAATTTCCTTTGCCTGAGACATCTCCAAGATTCGTAACCAGTATTGAGATCAGCTATGCCTAGAATGCCGCGAATCTCCAGTAGAGAGGCAATTCGGGCACTTGAGAATTTAGGATTCGAGCAAGTTCGTCAAACTGGGAGCCATGTTGTGATGAAGAAGGAAACCGAAGAAGGCGAGATTGGTTGCGTTGTCCCTGTGCATCGAGAATTAAAGATTGGTACCTTGAGCGGTATTCTCAAGCAAGCACAAGTCACAGTCGAAGAGTTCATTGAGAACCTATGAGGTCTAACAATTCAAATGCAGCGGACGGTTGCAATCGGTTGGTGTTGAGTTTGAGTTTATCTGCCGCCGCCGCTGATTGAGCCGTTAGCTCCCACCCCTGAAAGCTAAAGTTAAGTCTTAGATGCGATCCCTTCATGGTAACTCGAAGAGATCGTCCTACCCTAGTGAAAATCCTTCGCTTGGTTTTATTGCGATTGCAGTCGGGCTTCTAGTGCTTTGCCGATACGATCGTGCGCCTCTTCTAAATGCGCCTTGGTGTAAAGATCTTTATCATCGACTTTTCGCATGGCACGATCGAGTTTGCCATGAAGCTGCTTGAGTTCATAACGGGCGATCGTGCGAGCATCTTCGGGGGCATCGACTTGCCGCAACACCATCGAGATTAGGGTGTTCATATATTCGCGTTGCAGAGCGCGTCGCAGACTCGATAGTTTAATGCGATCGCCTGCTGGCTGCATCACGTCGCCCCAGATGTTAGTTTGCAATGTGTCGAACAATTCGGGAATCGTCATAGCTTGTCCAGGCTCGGTTTTGAGTTCGGTATCTCTGAGACGGGCGAGGCGATCGTAACTCAGCAAGTCAGCCAAAACCGTCGATTGCAAAAACAAAATGTTGTCGTGAATCGGGTAGTCTAAATTGCTCGATGGCTCAGTGCCCCAATGACTCCAGCGAGAGGGCGCGAGTTTGTTGAGAAACTCTGGTGAAAATCGAAAGGTTTCTTCGTTGAAGACATTTTTTTGCAGCACGGCTAATGCTTGACGCTGCTGGGCTAAAGGCACTAGCTCAAACGGCAGCCGTCCTTTTGCGTCACCATAGCGATAGCGATTAAAGAATTGCCCACCCACATACTCAGTTAAAAACATTGAGTATTGAAAGTAGTAATCAAACACCGCATCAAAAGCAACGCGAACCTCGTTAAAGCTTTCACCTTGACTGGGATAGCGACGATCGACTTTCTTCCACATCTCGCGCGCGTTATCCATTTGCCATT
>JAYVFW010000365.1:0-10429 GCA_043772715.1 Phormidesmis sp.
CCAAAAATTGGAGAGCCTGAATATGCGGCGCTTGGCGGCATTGTCTTAGCGTGGGCAGCGCTGATTGGGACAATTTTGCAGTGGCTAGTTCAGGTTTGGGCACAGCACAAAGCGGGGTTGAGTCGGCTGCGGTTAGGATTTGACTTCAAGCATCCCGGCGTAAAAGACGTGATGAATGTCATGGCTCCTGCCCTATTTGCGTCTGGAATGCTGCAAATCAACGTCTACACGGATATGTTTTTTACCTCATTTTTACCCAATCCGGGGGCGGCAGTTTCGGCGCTAGACTACGCAAATCTTTTGGTGCAGACTCCTTTGGGCATTCTCTCAAACGTAATTTTGGTGCCGTTTCTGCCCGTATTTTCTCGGCTAGCAGACCCCACAGATTGGGCAGAACTGAAAATGCGGATTCGGCAAGGGTTGCTGTTGACGGCGATTGCCATGCTGCCGATGAGTGCCCTGATTGTTACGTTGGCAAACCCGATCGTGCGGATCGTTTACGAGCGAGGTGCATTTCAGCAGAGCGATTCTGATTTGGTGGCGGTTGTCTTGATGGCGTATGCGATCGGGATGTTTGTCTATCTCGGTCGAGATGTCTTGGTTCGCGTCTTCTACGCACTAGGAGACGGAGAGACTCCCTTTCGCATCAGCATTGTCAGCATTTTTCTCAACGCTCTTTTTGACTTTATTTTGATCAAACCGCTCGGTCTACCAGGATTGGTTTTAGCCACGGTGTCTGTGAATGTGATCTCAATGATTGCGCTATTGTGGTTTCTCGATCGCAAGTTAAACGGTTTACCCCTAAAAGAATGGGCGCTGCCATTTGTGGGGTTGGCGATCGCAAGTGTGTTTGCGGGTCTTGCTAGTTGGGGCACTCTCCGTGCTTCTGAACACTTTCTAGGAACGAATGGTTTCCTGATTTTGATTGGGCAACTTGGTCTATCTGCTCTAGCTGGGTTGAGCGTTTTTGCCCTAATTGCCAGTCGCCTCAAACTACCCGAAGTTGATATCTTCGTGAGTCGCATCCGTCAGCGTTTTGTAAAGTAACGTGAATTCGATGAAGCTTTTCGCTACGGTTGCAAGTCTGGGCTGCCCCCAAGATTGGGGGACTTTGAATCTAAATTCTGGGCTTGAAATCCCCCAGAATTGGGGGATTTAGGGGGCTGAAGCGCTGAAGAAGGAAGCGAAAGAACTCAGCGAACTGACGTTAAAGTAGAAGAGAACTAGATTTTTCTCGTGACCGAATGACTTACACAGTGATCTACGACGGACAGTGCAATCTCTGCTCAAATCTGGTGCAATTGCTCGAAACTTTAGACAAAGGCGATCGCTTCCAATATCTCCCCATGCAAGACCAAGCGGGACTCGATCGCTACAAGATTACGGCTCAAGATTGCGAAATGGGCATGATCCTGGTCGACAATGACCCTCTCGATCGCCGATGGCAAGGCAGCGCTGCCGCTGAAGAAATCGGTCGCATTTTGCCTTTTGGAGCGGTTTTTGTGACTGCCTACCAAAGTTTACCAGGCATGAAATGGATGGGCGATCGCGTTTATGAACAAGTCCGAGACAATCGCTATAGTCTGTTTGGGAGACGACTCAGCACTTATCAAACTGCCTATCCCGCCTGTGATACCGCTTGTCAAAACTATTTCTCTAAATGATCGATCATCCTTGTCAGCAAGAAGCTGTGATTCAACACAGTCAACGATTGATCAACAGCTTTCAATATTGGACGAAAAAACCGCTGATTACGATCGCGAGTTCTGCCAAAGAACAGGCACGATCGCTCTTTGAGGCTTCTTTTGTGGTTGTTTCTCACGGAGCTGAAGCCGATCCCATCTTTAACTACGGCAATGCTCAAGCTCTTAAACTGTGGGGATTTGACTGGAAGACTTTTACAAGATTGCCTTCTCGACGATCGGCAGAGCCAATAGAGCAGACAGAACGCGATCAGCTTTTGTCAGAAGCCAAAACTAGAGGTTACATCGACAACTACCAGGGCATTCGCATTTCTAGCACGGGGCAGCGCTTTGCGATCGAAGATGTAATTCTCTGGAATGTGCTAGACGAAAATCACCAGCGCTGTGGTCAAGCCGCCACCTTCGCTGATTGGAACTTGATTGATTAGAATCTACTCCGACTGGTCTGCATCTCAAATCGACCTTCTCGCCACGTTCCCTCGATCCGAGCATTGTTGGCAAAGACATAGGTGCCTCTTCCATGCCGGTTACTTTGCCGAAATTCGCCCTCAAAGCGATCGCCATTTGAAAAGCTACACACTCCAAAGCCATTCATCAGCCCATCCTGAAATTCGCTTTCGCAGCGCGTGCCATCCGCATAGGCAAACACGCCTCTGCCATCTCTCTTATTATCTCGAAACTGCCCCTCATAGCGGTTGCCACTCGGAAAGGCACAGACAGCAAACCCATTGAGAAAATCGTTGCGAAACTCACCCTCACATCGCGTTCCATCTCGATAAGTAAAGATGCCTCTTCCATGTCTCTGGTTGTCGCGAAACTCCCCGTCGTAACGGTTTCCACCCGCAAACATACAGGTTCCTCGCCCATTTAACAAGTCATTCCGAAATTCGCCTTCGCACCGAGTCCCATTCGCGTAGACAAAAATTCCTTTTCCTTGACGTTGGCTGTTTTGCAACTCACCCTGATAGCGATTTTTACTAGGGAAGGTGCAGACGTGAAAGCCACTTAACGCTCCATCCTTTAAAGTTCCATCACAATAGCCACTGCTTGAAGAACCCGCTATTTCATAAGAATTTTGCTTGACAACCCCTCTATTAGAAAGCTGGGAAGCGTCTGCATCAGGCAAACCTGCAAACAGGCTGACAAAATTAACGCTGGCAGTTGCTAGCAATCCCCATTTAATTTGCTCTAACCAAGTCATGGACGATCGAGAAGCAAAAATCGCCATTTTTAGCTTGACTGGTTGCAGCATAGTGGTATTAATTTTACAGACTTTATACTGATAAGATAATCACTTCTCAACTCTATGACAGATTTAAAGTCATATCTTGGGTAAAAATCTTTGAGTTTTCTGATGTCTCTTTATAAAGGCGAATTGAGTGGGTGGTGCCCGATCGCTAATCTTCGACCAAAAAAGCCGACTCGAATCTCAGACCAAAGCCCCCACTCAAATAGCCGTCATTGACTCATGCTTCCTTTTTTGACCGTTTTCTCGATCGCGCAAATCTTTCCTCTACTCTCATTACCTCAAACTCCCACAACTCCCCCTCAAAAGAGTCTTCCAACTCAAGAGAATCTCAGGTCTCAAGAAACTCTTCAGACACAGGAGTTTATTCAGCCGCAAGAAATTCGCCCCCTTCCTGGCTCACTAGACGACATTCCTGTTTTCAATAGCAATAGTCCTGAGCTAGTGATGACCGAAGGAGTTTTGCTCTCCACATTTCCTCCTGAAGGCAAAAGAGTTTCCTCTGCCCACCTAAACTTTGCCTTTCAAGGACGATTCGATCTCTTCTCTCACCACATTTCTAAAGCCAGCAATTCAAGAGAAACGCGAAGCCTTTTTGAGGGCATCATTCTCTACAATCCCAATCCGCAACCTGTGACAGTAGAAGTCTTGCAGGCGGCAACTTATCTAACTCGTCCAGATGCGCTCTTTATTGATCTGCCTTCTTATGTAGAAGACCCCCTTGGTACAGTTTATGCAGGTCCAGGCGGGCGCGTGGTTAACGATATTCTCAGAGGTCGCAGACAGGGTAACTGGGTTTCTTCTATGGTTATTCCTGCGGGACAGAGCCAGATGTTGATGAATCTTCCCATTCCTGCGGGGATAGTGCCCCCTGCGTCTAACGGTCGTTCTACTCTAATGCGTCTTTCTAGCAGTGGTCCTGTTTACCTTGCGTCGCTAGCAATGTATGCCCCGCGCAACTCAAATGGGACGGAGCGAGTCCCTAATCTGGCAGAATGGCAAAATTTGCTCAACAGCAGCGGTTTAGCCGGCCCGCGAGATGCTCTGCCCACTCCGCTCTCAAAAAAAGTCGATCGCATCATCTACGGTCGCGTTGCAGGAGTCGCTAAAGGCTCTCAATGGAAGGCAACTTTAACAGACCACGATCGCGAATACCTTAGCCTCCCTCCCAAAGCGCGCGCTATCTCTTACGGACTCAGTACTCTACTCCAAGGCACCTTTGGCACGGGGCAGATTCAGAGTGCGCCGATGCTGGTTCGCTATCCTGATACAGCCTATCTAGCAAACGGTAATTATGGGATTCAATACAATCTCACCTTGCCTCTCAAAAATACAACTCAACAACTGCAAACCGTTGCACTCGTGGTTGAAACTCCTCTCAAAGAAGATAAGAGCAAGAATGAAGTCCTGTTTCTGTCTAGCCTAGACTCCAGAATTTTCTTTCGGGGCACAGTCCGACTTCGCTACGTTGACGATCGCGGTCTTTCTCAAACTCGCTACATCCATCTCGTTCAACGCAGAGGGCAGCAAGGACAACCTTTAATTACACTGAATATGAAACCGGGCGATCGGCGCTCAGTCGAGGTAGATTTCCTCTATCCTCCAGATGCCACACCTCCTCAAATCCTCACAATCAAAACTCTAGGCAATTAACTGTGTCTGAATCTGCCAAAGTCGTTCCCTGGCTCTACTGGTCGATCGTCCCTATTCACCGCGCTTTCATGCACCTGTATTTTGGCAGGATCACGATTATCGGGCGCGAAAATCTTCCCAAAACAGGTCCAGCCGTTTTTGCATCCAAGCATTTCAGCCGATGGGATTCGTTGGTACTCGCTCTACTCAGTACAGAATCGCTGAGGTATATGTCTAGATCTGACCAAATGACAGGCATTCAAGGCTGGATCGTTGGACGCTTAGGCGGCTTTTCAGTGGACCCGGTTCATCCCACCGTTTCTAGTATGCGGACCGCGATCGCAGTGCTTCACAGTGGCAAAAAGCTGGTTGTTTTTCCCGAAGGCGGCATTGTTCGCGATCAACCCCTGCGTCCTCTCAAGACGGGATTGGCTCGCTTAGTGCTGCAAGCTGAGGCGATCGCAACTCAGCCGCTATCGGTGCCCGTCGTTCCGATTTCTCTCTACTACAGCCCCACTGCTGCCCCAAGAGCTAGAGTCTTCGTCCTGATCAGTCCGCCTATTGAGACCGAGCAATATCGTCAGTCAAATAACAAGCAAACCGCTCAGGCTTTCACGGAGGCATTACAGAAGTCAATATTAAGCGGTTTAGAAAGGGTGAAGGGGCTGAGTAAAGAGGCAACAGAAGAAAACCCGCTTTAATTTTTCAAACTTATAAGACCCTGAACGACTTCGGGATGGTTAGCTAACCATCGATCGATATCTGCCAAAATCTGATCAGGAATCTCCCACGGCAGCAAGTGAGCCGTATTGGGATAGCAATGGGATTCGCAATTTTGCAGCGATCGCACCATTTCTCGACTAGAAGCCGCCGTGATGTGCCGATCCTGCTCTCCGGTCAGCACTAAACAAGGACACTGGATTTTGTCGAGATCAGAGAGGCGGTTATAGCCTTGCTGAAGGGCAACATTCAGCGCTCGCGTTGCGGCTCCCGACGTTTTGAGATAGGCATACATCGCTTCATTTGCCAAATATTCATAAGTTGCAGACGTGTGAGTTTGGACGAGATGGCGAAAGAGCGATCGCTTGCCAAAAGTGTCGATATTCCACTGCCATCCCGGCTGCAATCGATTCAAAATTGCCGCAATTCCGGTATAAATATTGTCTTGTAAACTAATCGGTGGATGGTCTCCCCACGGGCGCGCAGACGTTGCGACCAAAATCAATCCGCTTACCCGTTCTGGAAATTTCAGCGCTAGCTCGATCGCTAAGATCCCCCCCAAAGACCACCCTAAAACTAGACAGCGAGAAATATTGTAGCGATCGAACAAAGCTTCTAAGTCAGTCAGGTGATCGAGCATCAAAAAATCTTTTTGCGTTTGACTGTTGCCATAGCCCCGCAGGTCAGGTGCGATCGTCCGAAATCGCTTAGACAAATGTTGCGTAAACACTGATAAACTCCGTCCTGCTCCTGGATGCCCATGCAGACACAGAATCGGGAATCCACTTCCCTCAGCCAACACGTTCAGTTTTACCGCTTGCGCTCGATCGTCCATTCTAATTTGCCTCAAACAGCGGATAGTCTTCAATCAATCATTTTTGATTTAAATTTTGATGCACGGTTTCTGCCAAATGCCATCGTGTGGCTGCTATTCATCGTCTATCATAAATTCACAGGAGATTGAAACGCAGTCTCATCGACGATCGACCCACTAGGAAAAGGACTCACCTGAGCTATGGCAGACCCAACCAACCACAACGAAGCCGGGGAAGTAGCGCCCAGCACGGTTGAAAAGCAAGCTCCCGATGTTGCAGAAGACAATGCACCCAGCACATCTTCTCCTGAAACCACCACGATTCCCACTGCTAACGCCCCTGACCCCACCGCAGTCAACGCCGAAGACAATCCCAATGCGGTAAAGCCCAAGGCAGGAACTCAGAAAGAGACGACTCCTAGCGAGGAAGCGATCAAGCCTGCGAAAGCCAAAAAAGAAAAAGCTCCCGCTCTGGAAGACAAACCCTTCAATGAATTTGTCCAGCAAGATTATCTCCCTGCCCTCAAACAAGGACTTGCAAAACTAGGCGTTCAAGATATCGATCTCGCCTTTGAAAAAAAGAAAATTCCCATTAAAGGCTATGAATCGAATGAATCTTGGCAAGTCGTTGGGCACTGGCAAGCGTCTAGACAGCCTAGACAGTTTAATATTTACTTTTTTGACGAAACCATCAACGGTTTAAAGGGCTTCTCCTGTGCTGAAAGTACGGGCAGACCCAGCACGATGGAGTCTTTTCTCATTGATGAGCGCAAAGTCACTTTAGATCTCCTGGTTTTTGGTGCAGTTCAACGCTTGAATGGTCAGAAGTGGCTCGATAGAAATTAAATAGAGTAGTCCGTCCCAAACGAGGCGGACTACTCCAGCGAAATTAGCTAATCTACAGTTCCTTGAACTCATAAACCACAACGCCTGTTTCTGGATCGTTGCCAACTTCGACATATCCAGTTCTGACCATTCCTTGCAGTAGAGTCTCGATCGTGCTAAATCCCAACCCAGTCACCATCACCCCTTGCGTAACTGAAAGTCTTCCATTACGCTCCGCCGCCGCTTGCAGGAGTTGAATCAGTGCCTGACTTTGACCAAGATCCAGGCTTGATCTTGATTCCGACATCTCGACTACATGATGAATTCCTGGCTCACCCAAGGGTGAAGCATTCAGGCGACTGGCGCGTTTGGTATTGTGTGTCTCAACCATTTTGGGAATAAACAGTAGATCTGCTAACTGCCCAACTCCAAACAGCCCACCGCTAAACAACCAGAGCAATCCCGTCCAGATTTTGCCGTTGTAGAGGCGATGAAGTCCTGCCAGCCCGACCAAGCCGCCTAACCACAGAACATAAGCGGTGCCAACTTTGTTCATATCTTCTCGTCACGCTTCAGAATGCTCTTGAATTCTCATCATAGAAACTTTGCTTTAGTTGTGTAAGTCGATCAAGATAGATATAGTTCCTTACGATCGCCTTACTGAACTTGAGCTTCTGTTGCAACTCTTAACGAAAAGTCCTATTTTCATTACCTTCCAGCTTGGTAGACTAAAGAACGTATTCAGAATGTACTCCTGTATCAGCATAACGCCCTAGCGTAGTGAGATGCCATTGCATCAGCGCCCAACCTGTAGACGCAGAAGTTAGACACAAGAGCGGTTATTACTCATGGTAGATTCCCTTAAAAAACCTGGCTTTGAAGAACTCCGTCCTGGAATCAAAGTTCCAGCTAAAGAAACCATCCTTTCGCCAAAGTTCTACACCACAGACTTTGATGCAATGGCGAAGATGGACATTTCACCCAACGAAGACGAACTGAGAGCAATCTTAGAAGAGTTTCGAGCTGACTATAACCGTCACCACTTCGTTCGGGATGCTGAGTTTGATCAATCCTGGGACCACATGGATTGGGACACTCGCAAGCAGTTCGTTGAATTTTTAGAGCGGTCATGCACCTCTGAGTTTTCGGGCTTTCTGCTCTACAAAGAACTCAGTCGCAAGCTTAAAGATAAGAACCCGTTATTAGCAGAATGTTTTGGGCTAATGGCTCGTGACGAAGCTCGTCATGCTGGCTTCCTCAACAAAGCGATGTCAGATTTTAATCTGTCACTAGATTTAGGATTTCTGACCAAGAGCCGAAAATACACTTTTTTTAAGCCAGAGTTTATTTTTTACGCGACCTACCTCTCTGAAAAAATTGGCTACTGGCGCTACATTAGAATTTATCGCCACCTTCAAGCAAACCCCGACAAGCGGATCTATCCAATCTTCCGCTTCTTCGAGAATTGGTGCCAAGACGAGAACCGTCACGGTGATTTCTTTGACGCGCTGATGAAGGCTCAACCCCAATACCTAAACACCTGGAAAGCAAGGCTTTGGTGTCGGTTTTTCCTGTTGGCAGTTTTTGGCACAATGTATATCCGAGACACCCAAGAGCCTGGATTCTATGAAGTGTTGGGAATTGATGCCCGCGAATACGAAACCTACGTCATTCAGAAGACCAACGAAACCGCAGGGCGCGTGTTTCCAGTGATGTTAGATGTAGATAGTCCAGAGTTCTATCAGCGTTTAGATGTCTGCGTGCAGAACAACCGAGATTTGGCAACGATCGTCGCTTCCAAAACCCCCAAAGTTCTCCAAATTTTCCAAAAACTCCCTCTTTACGCTTCAAGCGCATGGCAACTTCTGAGACTGTATTTGATGAAGCCGATCGCATCTGCCCCCGCTCAGGGCATAGCTCGTTAAGGTTTTAGCTACCTTTAGTTGATACGGCTCTGTCTCATACGGAGCCGTTTTTGTGTGAAGTGAGTCAGAGGGCACTGAATGAATAAAAACAAAATTTACAATTGCCTTCAGGCGCTAATTTCTTACCTTTTAATAGAAACAACTTTTTCTTTGAAAGCACAAGCGATCGATCCCACAATCTCGCGCTCTGCTGAAGATCTTGTCCTTTCTAACAAAGAATTGACATTGAACGACTTTGCTCCTCTACCGGATAGCAATTCTTTCGATAGCCAGAAACCCGCAGAGATCGCTGTTCAACCAACTGCTCCCCAATCTACTGTTTCGTCTCTCGATCTCGATCCCAAAATCATTAATAACAGCCCTACTCTTCAACCTTGGATCAAAGAAGTTCCTAATGTTGCGGCTGATATTACGAACGATCCTAGTTTCCGTACTCGTATCCGAGTGCAATATTTAAGCGTTCGATCGTCTCGTCATTCACCAAGCTTTAAAGTTAGCATTGAGGACTTAAGGCTCGGTCACACTCGCGCAACGATCAACACAGACTTTCAAGTAACGTCTAATAACAACCGCCAAACCTGGGGCACCAACTTACAATACTACATATACCCTCTAGGAAGCTACGTTAACATTGCCCCAGTCATTGGCTATCAGAATCTACAGGTCAACGCCTATTCGACTAGCGGCATAAATCTAGGATTTCGCCTTCTGCTAGTTCTTTCACGCAGTGGCGGTGCTGATATTAGCATCACTCAGACTTGGGTTGCTCTAGGAAGCGACGAAGAAGCCGGACTTTCTACACTCTCTTTTAGCTACGCTATTAACCGCCGACTCCGTCTTTCTACAGACCTACAGCATCAAAGTACAAAGCAAGGCATTGATAACCGTGTCGGCATTGGGGCTGAATGGATGCTGTGAGATCACAAAAGACAGAAGTAGCGTCGTCTTCAGGAGAGAGATCGTCAAGCAGGTGCCATTACTCCCTCAACAAATGCACTGTCAACTGACTCATCTTTTGTTGCATCATCTTGACCATCTTTAGTTCCATCATCTCGAATGATATCAAGGTCAATATCTAGCACTGTCATCTGCAAACCTGCTCTGGGAATGTTTCCATTGCTTGAGATGAAAGGATTAGGTTCAACATTGCCAGTGCAAATGATCAGTGACCCTTTCTTCAAGAACTGAATCTTACGCCAAGCGTAAGATTTCTCCCAAATGCTTAAGGAAACAGTGAACGCCTCTTCGCGATCGCGCGGCTTTTGCACATATAATGTCGCTGTCACCACCTGAGCCGTCTCGCCACTCTTCAGATTAACGGTCTTGATCTGAGCATCTGCTGCCAAATTCCCACTAACGATCCACTTATTTAGTCCTGTACTTGCCATGTATATCTCTGCTTTCTTACCGACTTATAGTTCCCAGAAAAATGGGGAGACAAACAAAATATTAAATTGTTGAACAAGAAACTAATGTGAAAAGCCTCCCTTCAGCTGAGAAGAGAGGCTTTACTCTTGAATATTTATCCTGGCGATGAGCTATTTTTGCGGGAGGCTACCCTCCA
>JAYVFW010000366.1:0-10356 GCA_043772715.1 Phormidesmis sp.
CGGTCTACGCAGTGGAAAACTTACGCAATGGAAAGACGATCGTGGATTTGGTTTCATTCAGCCCGCTGATGGGAGCAAGGACGTTTTTCTACATATGTCTGAGCTTAGAGATGTGACCCGTCGCCCGCAGGAAAACGACACGATTTACTACTACCCCATAGTTGACTCAGATGGCAAAATTCGGGCTTGCAACGCCTTTATTCTAGGGGCGAGAAACAAATCAACTTCTCCCTGGATGTTTTTGAGTGGCAACGCCAAACTCAGTGCTGTACCCAGATCAAACTTTCCAATATTTGAGGTATTGCTGCTGTCGATTTTGCCTTTGTCTGGAGCTACTCATTTTACTTTAGCGACGCGCAATCCCCTTCCGCTGATTCTCTATCCTGTTATGAGTTTAGTGACTTATGCTCTATACGCTAAAGATAAATCTCGTGCCCAGCGAAGGGAGTGGCGAATCTCTGAACAAAAGCTGCATCTCTGTGAGCTAGCAGGCGGGTGGTTGGGCGGATTTATAGCCCAGCGGATGTTGCGCCACAAAAGTCAGAAAGCCTCTTATCAAACTAAGTTTTGGACGATCGTCATCACCCATCACATCGCATGGCTATTTTGGTTAGTCTTGGGCAAAACGATGCGGCTCTAGCTCTAATCCCTCCGTCTCTCTACCCACCTCGGCAACTCTACTCGAAACGTTGATCCTACTTCTAACTGACTTTCAACATTAATTGTGCCGCCCATCATTTGCACCAGCCATTGGGTAATTGCTAACCCTAGCCCGGTGCCTGCGTGACGACGAGTGCTCGATTGGTCAAGCTGCCGAAACTCCTCAAAAATGTGAACCAGGTTATCAGGCGCGATGCCAATTCCAGTATCACGAACTGAAATCACCAAACGATCGTTTGCCAGCCCCCAGACTTCGATCGCAATCTCACCAACATCGGTAAACTTAATCGCGTTTGACAACAAGTTGATCAATACCTGACGTAAACGAACACTATCATTGACCATCCAGGGGTCTTTAAGATGAGAAGTCACGCTTAAGAGTAACTGCTTTTGATCTGCAAGCGATCGTAACTCTGAAGTGGTTGCGATCAACAAGTCACCGAGATTAAATCGTTCTAGTTTTAGTTCTAACCGTCCAGCTTCAATCTTTGAGAGGTCAAGAATATCGTTGATCAGCGCTAACAAGTTTTTGGCATTGTTGAAAATGCGATCGACCATTTCTAACTGGGCTGGGCGGAGTTGACTCTGCCGCAGCAAGAGTTGAGAAAACCCCATAATGGCGTTCATCGGCGTTCGCAACTCGTGAGACATTGTGGCTAAAAATTGCGACTTGAGTTGTGCAGCTTCAATGAGTCTGAGGTTTTGTGATTGGATCTGCTGCCGCTGATTTTCTAACGCCTGATTTTGCTGCGCCAGAATTGAATTTTGCATCTCTAGGCGTTCTTCCCGTTCTTCTAAAGCGTTGATTAATTGAGCATTGTTCAGCGCGATCGCCGCTTGCTCTCCAAACGCGACCAGCATTCGCGCGTCGTCGTCTTCAAATGCGGTGTTGCCTTCCCAGTTTCCGATCGCCAGCACGCCCAAGCGACCTGCCTGAGCCGACTCGATCGCCACCGCGCAGAGAGACGAAGGCAGGTGATCAAGCGAAGCGCGAGGAGTTAGCAGTGAGGCATGATCGGGCGCGATCGCACCAGAACCGGGTTGAACTAAATGCGTCTTCCCCGTTGAAAACACGCGCCCTAACAGTCCTTCTCCTAGAGAGAATGTCTCATTGATCAGCAACTCGTCGCGATCGATTCCAGTGGTTGCGGTTAGCTCTAACTGTTGCGTTTGAGAATTTTGCAGCACAATCAACCCAAACTCAGCGTTAGGAATCGCATCACAAATTGCATCAATCATGACTTGCAACAATCCCGGTAGGTTGGTCAAGCGCTGATTGAGTAGATCGGTCAAGCGTTGCAGTATTCTTAGCTGTTGTTGTTGTTCGCCGAGAATGACGATCGCTTCGCGGAGATTTTGTTCGGCTCTTTGAGTCGCTTGATAAAGACGAGCATTGTCAACGGCAAGAGCGGCGCGACGGGCAAGATCTTCTGCCACTGCCAGATCGGTTAAGGTGTAGTGTCGGTTTGACTCGACTAAAACAAAGGTAATCACCCCCAAAATGCGCTCTCTGGTCAGTAGCGGCACGATCATTGCAGACCGAAATTCAAAGGCTTTTAATTGTTCATATTGGTCAGCATCTTGAGTCAGGCTGACCAACAGTTGATCAGAGACTTGGGGATAGAACTGTGACTGCCCAGTTTTCAACACGACTGAAACGCTATCTGAAGAATTGAGATCAAGCGGGTAACGTCGTCGATAATCCTGAAAAGCCACTACTTTTTGCGAATCTGAATGAAACAGGGCAACTAACTGAGGTTGCTCGTCTTGCAGCGTGTGAATCATACACCAATCGGCTAGATAAGGCACTGAGAATTGAGCGAGATTTTCTAAAATAGTCGAGGCATCGAGAGAAGAGGTCAGTAATGTGCTGGCGTTAGCTAGAAAGCGCTGAGAATCTTCGGCACGTTTACGATCGGTGATATCTAAAAATGCCCCCACACAGCCGCGTGAGTTAAACGATTCATCAAACAGCGGCGCAACCTCTGACAATAGAGTGACGACTCTGCCATTCTGCTGCATCACATCCAGTTCAACGCCGGAGATTGAAATGCCCAATGCTGCCGATCGCTGCATCGGTAGATCTGCCGCCGCAAGCTCTCTGCCGTCTTGATAAATTTTGAAGGGAAGTTGCTCGGCATCAGGAGGGCTTTTAGACGCATTCTCTCCCAGCGCAATGCCTAACTGAGCGCTCATGCTAGCGTTAATTCTGATGTGCTGACAGTCAGCATCTTCGGCGATGCCAATTCCGATCGGAATCACATCTAATAGTGTTTGCAGTTCTGTAACTCGATGTTCTAGATCGCGATTGAGTTGAACGATCTTTTCTTGTGCCTGTTTGCGTTGTGTAATGTCACTGACAATGCCCGACATCCGAAAAACTTGCCCTTGCTGGTTGCGTTGGGCTTTGCCTCGCGAGGTGCAGTCAATATAGTTGCCAGACCCGTGTTGTATTCTAAACTCAACATCAAACGGGGTGGACTGTTGTAGATGCATCCTCATAACGGCTAAAACCCGCTCTTGATCGTCTGGGTGAATGAGTTGAAAGAAAGCGCTCTGCGCCGTTCCGAGATCTGCTCGCGAGCGCCCCACAATCTCTAACATCCGATCGTTACAAAACACCTCGTCGTCACAGATATACCAGTCCCAAATGCCATCATTTGAGCCTTCTAACACCCGTCGATATCGCTCTTCACTCTCGCGGAGTTTTTGGGTCGCTGTGGCAGTTTCCTGTTCGGCTCGATTTACCCGCACCGCGCTCCATAAGCTGCGAGATAGGTTTTCTGGCAGCGACCTGTTAGATAGATAATCATTTGCGCCTGCCTTCATCAGTTCTACGGCAAGCTGCTCGTCGCCCTGCCCAGTCAGCACAATTAGCGCGATCGTAAATTCACGATGACGAATCTGTTGCACTAGACCTAACCCATCGCCATCGGGCAACTGATAGTTAATTAACGCGCAATCAAAAACGGCTTGCTCCAGAATGGCGATCGCCGATGCACAGTCTCTAGCCTCCACCGTCTCTCGAATCTTGACACCCGCAGTCAGCAGCGATCGACTCAATGCAGTTCGGGCTACGGCATCATCGTCAACCAATAGAATCTTGAGAGGGCTTTCTATCACAGCATTTCACACCAGGTCTAAATATTTGTCTAAATATCTGATTGCTTAAGGATCATGGATTAAATAACCTGTAAAACTTGTTAGCGTTTTCTGCCCTCCTCACGAAGTGGGGCGAGAACTGCACCTTAATAAATCCACGTTCCTAAGTAGATTTGAGTCGTTTGTTAGCCCTCATTTCTTTCAAAATTTGACATCTATGAATATCAGTTTTCTGTAGCTTTGCATATCAGATTGAAGAATCCATTGACCCTTAGTAGAGTTGAACACTCTATAGAGAGACAGACTCTTTCACAGCTCTGACTTCTGGTAGTTCTTTTGTCTGTTCATTGAATCAGCTATTTCTTTATCGACGTAAAGTACGGATATATCATCCGGGACGGAAGGATTCTTGGTAAAGTAAGAAAATCCTCGGATGACTTAATATTCTCTTTAAGCATCGAAACAGATTCTTGAGTAAGATCCAAGTGGTCTGCTGATGGAATCAGGGTCTTTCAATCAAGCTCGGTGATCTCTTTGCCAGCTCATAGAGCGATCGCGCTCTGATTACTAACCTCCTAAAGAGGTAAGTTTCTCCTCGATTCTGCCCTTAGAATCTATCCGTACCGATTTACAGTTTGTGTGATTGCCATCTACCCCGGAAGCTTCGATCCGATTACGTTTGGGCACCTCGACATTATCAAGCGAGGCAGTCACCTCTTCGATCGGGTGATCGTGGCAGTGCTTCGCAACCCTAACAAGACCCCTCTTTTTACCATCCAAGACCGGATGCAGCAGATTCGTCGGGCAACTCAACAGCTTACCAATGTAGAAGTTGATAGCTTTGAGGGGCTAACGGTGACTTACGCCAAACTTCGGGGAGCCAGCGCTCTGCTGCGGGGGTTACGCGCTATTTCTGACTTTGAGATGGAGTTGCAGATGGCACACATCAACAAAACCTTATTCGATCAGATCGAGACGGTTTTTCTCACCACCTCTAATGAATATAGTTTTCTCAGCAGCAGTGTGGTTAAAGAAGTCGCCAAATTTGGCGGTACGATCGATCATCTCGTCCCACAACACGTCGCCTTGGATATCTACAAATGCTACGCCAAGAATCCACTAGCACCAACCCTGACGGACTCCATCCCAGTCATGGAAACGCCCAAAACCGAGCCGCCTACCGAGAAGATGCGCGGGTAGGCACACCCGACATTCAGCAAGAACTCAATCGAATCGAGGAGATGATTCTCGACAGCCCGCGTGTGCTTTGGAGTCGGCGCACCCTGATCGACGAGGAGCAATTTCTCGATCAGCTTGACTTAGTGCGATTGAGTCTGCCCGAAGCTTTTCACGAAGCCGAAGAGATCGTGCGTCAAAAAGACGAACTTTTGATGCAAGCAGAGCAATATGCCCACGAGTTGATCGAGGAGGCTGAACGCCGCGCTGCTCAAATTATGAATGAAACGGGGATCATTCACCAAGCCGAGCTAGAGGCGCAGCAGATTCGCGCTCAGTTGCAGCAAGAGTGTGAAGCGGTTCAAGAACAAACGATCGCCGAAATCGAACGCACTCGTCGGCAGGCACAGCAAGCCCTCGAAGAAATGCGGCGATTGGCGATCGAAGAATGTGAAGACATCCAAAATGGGGCAGATGGCTATGCCGATCGGGTGCTTCGTGATATGGAAGCGCAAATGGCAGAAATGCTGCGAATCGTCCGCAATGGTCGCCAACAGCTACAAATCAATCAGCCTGAAGTTCAAGCGTCTCGTGCCAAAGAAAGTGCAGGACGAGCCAACCAAGCGGGAAAGACTGGAGAGCGAAAAAATTGAGTCCAAACCAGAGCTTGAAAAGCAACAGGCAGTATTCACACCTCTTCGCTTTTCAGCCGCTCAATCTCCTGATAGGCTCGTTGGCAGCGATTAAACAGATCGGCTGAAATCATCCCATCGCCAAAGCACAGTTGCTCGTGGGTGCGAATCAACGTCTGATAAGCCTGAGATTGAGGTAGCTGTTGCACGACTTGCCAATATTCGCCGTCCGTCCGGCTGAATTGATGCGGCACCAGTTTTGTATCATTCAATCGTTGCAGCATTGCCATGTAGAGGGCGCGACAAGCCTCTCGATAGTCGCCCTGACGCTGAAACTCCTGCATCTGACGAATCCAGCCTACAACCGATCGTTCCTCTGCTTTTGGTGCCGTGCGGAGTTGCCATGTCGCATCTTGTGCAGACGATCGCATCCAATAAGGTGCAAGCAACTGCACCAGTTGCCAGCCTAACCAGAGCGCTGCCGAAAGCACGATCGCCCAAAACATCGCCTCCAAAAGCCCGGTCGGAAACGACCACTTTGGAATCTGAGGCAGATTTGGGGAGTTTTGAGGAAATCTCGCCTCAATCCATTCGCCAACGCGCTGCCCCAACTGCTGAAGCTGCCAGCCTAAGCTATTTTTGTCAAAGCTATCCGCAGCCATTGGGTGCCCTTTAACGTTGAAAAAGTCTCCGTCGAAACAAGTCCGTCACCCAAGTGCCGCACTAACCGAGAAGACTCTTGATTATATTTTGTCTACTTTAAGAAACTACTGACCAGCCATAGAACCACAAACGTGACCAGGCTGACAAAGATCTCTGCCCCTAGCTGAACTGGGAGATAAACTTTCAGGAAGCTTTCTAGCACTGCGCCGATCGCAAACCCTAACAGCAGCCCGCCCAAACCCAGCAGAACTGCCTTCCCTAATTTTCGCTCTTTCCGATAAAGGAAATACAGCGTAGACCCGACACTCACTGCCATTGCTAGTTGCAGCACGGCATCGGTTGGGGAAAGCACTACCAACCCGCCTAAAAGAAATTGCACGCCAGCAGGCAAAGCAATATCGACTTTGCCTGGAGTATCGACCAGGTTTGTCAACCACTCAGGAGAATTCTTCGGCAGTGCAGGCATCGCAGAAGGAGAGGCCTGAGCCAGTTTTTCAGGAAAACGAATCCGATCGGGAACGGGAATCTTCCCTTCCTGACGCATTTTGAGTCGTTCCATTAACACCGCATCATAGGCAGCTTCTATCTCTAGTCGCTGCTTTTCATCACCCGCAGACGCTTCTAACAGCCGCGTGCGGGCACTTTGAATCTCCTCAAATGTTGCCCCTTCAGGGACTCCAAGCTTTTCGTAGGGATTTCGATCGCTCATCTGCATGTTACTCCACCTTCTCTCCAAGGTAACTTAGCGCGACACGGGTCACAAGCTTTTTTGAGGAAACCGTAGCTTATCAGGCTATTCTAGTCAAAACCTGAGGCATACTAGTGCTGATGGCAAATTTATCCTGTGTAATACAGAACTAGATATCATTCTATCTAGTTCTGCAAGTCACCCTTAGTTTCCACCACTACCCTCTCTCAACGCAAGGTTATGGTCATGGCTCCAGCCAAGATTCTCGTAGTAGACGATGATCCCGCGATTCGGAAGTTGATCCATCGCTATCTCACCCAGCAAAGCTACCAAATGGAGTCTGCTGAAGACGGTAAGACTGCCTTGGCGATGTTTGAGCAGTTCAACCCCGATCTCGTCATTCTAGATGTAAATCTGCCCGATGCCAATGGCTACAATCTCTGTCAAGAGATGCAGAGCCGCACGGGGGTGTTTGTGCTGATGTTGACCAGCCGCACTGACGAAGCAGACAAGATTCGCGGGTTTAGTCAAGGTGCCGATGACTACATCACTAAACCATTTAGCCTAGGTGAGCTAGGCGTTCGAGTTGGCGCAATTCTAAAACGTCAAAGAATTGTGACCACCGCCGAGCAGCAATGTCTCATCTTTGACAAGCTGGCGATCGACCCTGTGCGCCGTGAGGTCAAGCTCAACGAAGACTTTGTGCCATTGACCGCGCTGGAATTTGACTTACTTCACTTCTTGGCGAGTCATCCGGGTCGAGTGTGGCGACGAGCCGAATTGATTCAAGAAGTCTGGGACTACGAATATGTAGGCGATCAGCGTGTGGTGGATGTCCACATCGGTCAGATTCGGAAAAAGATCGAAATTGACACGAGTCAACCTGCGTTGATTCAAACCGTGCGGGGAGTCGGCTATAAGTTTGAGTCACCGCCTGCTGCTGTCTGAAGTTAGGGCAAACCACCGTTCGCCCTGACAAACGCTCTTAACCAAAACCTTGACTAGGCAAGGTGCGACTAAGAACCCTCACCCCAACCCCTCTCCCGCAGGAGAGGCTTTCAAGCAATCTCTGGTTCCCTTTCCTAGGGGAGAGGGCTAGGGTGAGGGTTGCTTTTCACTAACCTCGACATTAGGGAAGCAAACCTTTGTGCCGCCCAACCCGCAATAACCACCGGGGTTTTTGGCAAGATACTGCTGGTGATAGGCTTCTGCGTAGTAGAACTCAGGCGCATCTAGAATCTCAGTCGAAATCTCTCCGTGTCCTGCTTGCTTCAGCGCTTGCTGGTAGGCATCACGCGACGCTTCTGCGAGTCGGCGCTGCTCGTCAGAATAGACGTAGATGCCCGATCGATATTGCGTTCCGACATCATTGCCTTGGCGCATTCCCTGGGTTGGGTTGTGGCTCTCCCAAAAGACTTTTAGCAGGTCTTCATAGCTGACCCCGCTAGGATCGAAGACGACTAGAACGACTTCATTATGTCCGGTTTTACCTGAGCAGACTTCTTGATAGGTGGGGTTGGGGGTAGCTCCCGCTGCATACCCGACTGCGGTAGTGAAGACACCTTTTTGCTGCCAAAACTTCCGCTCTGCGCCCCAGAAACAGCCAAAGCCAAATAGAGCCGTCTGCATTCCGGCTGGGAATGGCGGCTGAATGGAGTTGCCGTTGACGTAGTGGCTTGAAGGCACTGGCATCTTTTCTGCCCGTCCTGGTAAGGCTTCTTCAGGGGTGGGCAAGCTCTGCTTTTTGCCAAATCCGAATAACACCATGCGTTTTAACTCTATATTTCGAGATGAATCTTTACATGCTCTTATACTAACGTATCTCTTCGTAGGCTCAAGTGTTGGGAACCGTCCGATCGTTCAACTTATTTTTATATCTAATCCTCTACTCCGTGTATAACATTCTTTTTAGGGAGTGTCAGTCCTCCCCATTCCGACAATTTTCGTTTCTCTGAAATTATGAAACCCTCTTCAGTGTCTAGAGCGTTTTTTCAAATCAAATGGGGAACGGTGGGAGCGATTGGGCTGCTGTCAGGAGCGGCAGCGCTGCTGGTTTGCGGGGCATGGCTCAGTGTGGAATTTATTCTCGATCCGCGATCGGTGATTTGGCTCAATCAATACCTGCCAGACGGGTCAAAAATTTTAGTCGCGGGATCAGATGATCTGAGAACCCTAACAGAATTGCAGGCAGCGCTGAAAAAAACCGGACGCACGACTGGCGACCCGATTTTATTAGAAAGCAATCTCAAAGCGGCTAAAAAATCTTCAGATCTGCTGTTGCCCGTGTTGACCCGCAAAGAACCCTGTGATCTGGATTGCGATCGCGTCACAGAGCTAAGAGTTTATCGTCCGATTCTTGAGAGTCATCGTCGGGGCAAACAAGACTATCTTCAGTTAATGAGTCAGCTTCCGATCAACGGAGTAGACGAGTCATTTGTGCTGGCACCGTTTGCAGAGGCGGGCGGCGACGATCAAGGCTCAACCCGCGCTCTGCCACTGACGACGCTGCAACGATTTGAAGATAAAGCGCCGTCACAGGGCATTTGGCTCAACCTGAGCGGGCAGCGATCGCAAGGAGACTCCGTTACTTACGGAGAAATTGTTCACTACAATCCCGGTCAGACTCACCTGAGCATTTTGTTACGCTGGACAAGCCCGATCGGAGAAGCACCATTCTGGCAAGAACGGGCGAGGGGAATGCTGTCTACGCTAGTTGTCAATCAATCGATCGGACTAGAACCCCGTTTTGAAGCCTATCAGGTGAGAGCGCGCAAGTTTGTTCCCGATCCGCTCCAGCTTCTCCCAGTTTCGCTCACAGAACCCGCGTTAGACAATGGGGCGTTTGTCGATGCTCTCTTTTTAGCGCGAAATGGTCTGTGGTCAACCGCTTTGGAGTTTTTGCGATCGGTTAAAAATCGCCGATCTGGGTGGTCAACTAATGCTCAAGCGCAAATGGATTTGGTAGAGCGTCATGCTCAAGTCACAAAATCGCAAGCCGAAAAACCGTGGGCAAATGTGAGCCAACAAGTTTTAGTCAATCTCATCGATGGGCGATGGGCAAAAGCAACGCAAGTGCTGCAAGCCTCCCCGAACGATCGAGACGAAATTATCAATCTTTTAAAGAGTGATTCGGGGCGGTTATGGAAGCGAGTTGTTGCGCTGCTGCGGGTGAACCCAACCCGGCAAGATGTGCAAACTTGGGGAGCGCTGATTCTGATGGCGCAGCAAGATAAACCGAGGGCGATCGCGTGGTTAAAGAAACAACCCCAAGCGTCGCCAGCCAGCCGCGCTCAAATCACCCAGTTATTAAATCAAGTAGACGCACTTTAGACGCAATCCTTAGGATCGTGGATTAAATAACCTGTCAATCTTGTCATCCAATCTCTTGATTCGTCATGGCTGAGATCTTCGCCCCCTAAATCCCCCATTCATGGG
>JAYVFW010000367.1:0-10324 GCA_043772715.1 Phormidesmis sp.
CATTCAGGGCAATATTGACGTTTTGGTGCTATGAGACCAGATCTGGATTGCTGTGATCGAAGCAAAAAATTCAGAGTTATCGTTAACAAAAGCGATTCCTCAAGCATTGAATTATATGTTAGCAAATGCGTCTCAGGAGAAACCTAACTTTGGGGTTGTCTTGAATGGAAGTGAGTTTTTGTTTCTCAAACTAGCCATTAACCCACAACCTCGTTATGCGTCGTCAGATGTATTTTCGTTGCTGAACCGAACTAATAATCTGTATGAAGTTTTGCGGATTTTTAAAAGGCTGGGTGAGTTGGTCGTTGACTCGGTTCACTGATAGCAATTTTAACGGTTAGCGCGATCGAGCTGATCACCCTCGTCTCACATCCCTCGAATCACCTGCGTGAACTCATTCACCGCATCATACTGGTCTGCCATTCGCGAATACTGCGCCAACAACGCCAAATCTAAGTCAGGCAGCAACGCGCTAGTCGTTTTTTCATAGCCCTCTTCACGCAGACAGTAGACCGAAATCATGCCATCCTCCCAGAACCAAACTTCGGGGACTTTTAGCCGCTTGTAGATTTCTAGCTTGTTGATGCCGCCACTAGTAACTGTGATCTCTAATACAAAGTCTGGGATAGGCTTTTTAGTGCCCAAGCTGTAAGACTCATCCGGTTCTCGTCTTGCGCCATCCTTCCGCTTGCCGAGGGTAGTGCTTCCCTGACCATAAAATCGAATTCCTCGCTCTCGCATGAAAGCTTCTATCAAACGACTGACGGTGCATTTGGGTTCTTCGTGTTCTTCAAAAAAAGGAGCCGTGATTTCTAGAAATCCATCCAGGTAGATTAAACGTGCGCCTGTGCCTTCTAGCTCTACGTCTAGTCTTTCGAGAGCATCCCAAGTGAGGTTGTAGAGAAGGACAGAGTTTTGACGAGTTGGGTTTTCGAGAACTGGAGAATTCATAGGTCGATCGCTCTAAACCTGGATGTGATTATCTTAAGCGCTTTAGTTAAGCCCGATCGCGGCAACTAAGCTCGATGTTCCCAACAAATTAGCAGCAGTGCCAGAACAAATAGGACACATACAAGCGGCGGGCGACATTGAGGGTTGCAGATTAGAAGTTGAGGCGACGGTTGCAGTCAGTCCACTCACGGAAGCGATTATATCTGGAGAAGCAGCAGGAACCGCCGCAGCCTGCCAACTACCTGAACTGCTGTAGGTATAATAAGTGTTACCTACAAGCAGCTTCATTGAGCCATTAGCACCATAGTAGTTTTGCAGTCGGATAGAACCAGAAGACCCTAGCCCGATCGTTAAGTCGCTTCCGCTGACCGCAGTGGTCAAATTAGACAAGTTAAACCCTGTTAGCTCTAGACTGTCGGCAGCGCTGCTAGAGTCAATCGCGTCATCTCCTGTAAACGTACCAAATGTATAGCCTTTAAACACATTGCTTGCAGTGTTGGCGATAATATAATCGTTACCACTGGAATTAATGAGATTTTCGATCACCGTGCCATCCGCGATCGTAGTGCCAAAATTAGACGTGACGGATTGCGAACCTTGAGGAATTCCATCGGTCGGCTGACTATCTTGACCATAGTCATAATAAGTTGCCCCGTTGTAAGAAGATTGAGTCGTTAAGATGCCACCTGAGTTGAGGTCAAACCGATAGCTTGATCCACCAGACAACCCAGAAAAATCTAAGGTATCTACCCCGCCAGCATCCCAAATGCTTTGCTTTATCTCAGTGGTAGTGCTGCCAAAAAACTGATTTTCAACTTCATAACCATAGACTGTGTTAAACGTGTAGGTAGTTGCATTAGCGTTTTGATCTCTTGCTCCATAGAGATATTGCAGCGCCCGAATGTCATAATTCATGGGCGTAATGGCTTTACTTCCATGGTATTGTGTGTCACTTGTGCCATTGTTATAAGTCATCACGGTGTTTGTCGTGTTGTCTTCAGGGGGCGATAAGAAAGGCCCTTCTGTAGTGCCCCCGCCAACGTTGTAATTTCCGGGGTGTTTTAGACCCAGTGTATGCAGCGTTTCATGGATCAGCGACATATAGCCATAGGTTCCGGCGCTGCCTTCAAAACTAGCGGCTCGATTAGGGTTGAGATGAACATCACCTCCACAATCTAAGCCTGGATAGTAGCCATAGGCATAAAAGCTGTAGGCGGCATTGCTGGGGTTTGTTTTACCGTCAGAATACATATAGCGGATGACTCCACAGCTTGTTGCCGTATCTGCTACTTCGACAAACTGGACGTTGATAAACGACTCGATCGACGACAAAATCGCCCGCACATTGTTCTTAATGGTAGTGCTGACCTCCGAAACGATCTCGCGACCCGTGTAACCAGATGCATTAGCGTAAAAACTGTAGGTAATTACCCCACCATTCACGCTCGTGTTCCAATAAGCGCGGTTTGCGTTCAAGAGGGCATCGATCGTGGGATTGCCAGACGCTGCACCATAGTTCACTACAGGATTTTTGACTACATTGGTGATGGAGACTTCGCTAGAATCGGTGCCGATGCCTCGGTTGGCGTTGTTGTTCTCATTCGCTTCGCTGACTGCATTGAGCGAATCAACAATCATGCCAATGTGGTATTTATTATTGCCATCCTTAACCCAGAAGCCATCAGCAGATCCAGGTAGATAGAGCGTCTTGCTGATTGTTGCCGTTAGCATGTTGGCAGTGATCGCGTCCAAATCACAGATTGCAAGGAGACGATCGTCCGTTGTAATCGTGCTGTCTTTTGAGAGATAAAACGCCACCCGGAAAGGTTGAGCGTCAGCGCCCGTGTTTTGAATCTTGAAATTAGCCGTCAGGCTGTCTCCTGCGCTGAGTGAGCCTTGAGCAATATCCAAGAAACCAAACAATTCCGGTTGGGCATCAAACTCCCAATTGTCTTGCCCAAAATCGGTTTGAGAAGAGATCGGACTGTTGGCATAATCAGATTCGCTACCTAGAAAGTTTGTGCCTGAAGCTTTCCCTTGATTGAAGTAGTAGGGAGTATAGACATTCTGACTGTTGTCGATGTCGCAGTATCGATCGACAAACACTTTGCCGACATCAGTAGCGATTCCGTCCTGACTCGATTTTGTGATGTAATAGTTGCCGTTTGAGCCGATTTCGTTGTTATTTGGATTTGGGTCAAAGAAACTTCCAACTGTGTAAGTTCCTGGTTGAGCATAAACCCATCCCCTATAGTAGTCAGCCGTGTTGTCTTTCCCATTGTAGTAGTAGCTAAACTCATATTTATAGACAGGCGGAGCAGCCGATAAACCGAGTGTGTAATTTGTGATATCACTTTCATTTAAGCCAAGCTGAACAGAGTAGGTGCCCGCAGATAATAGCCCACTGCTAATAGATTCTGCTGAGTTGCCAGCGATCGCAGCTTGAATCACCGCACCCCTGCTGTCAAGAAACTGTAGATCAACATTTGCGCTGAGATCGTCCAGCGGCAGGTTTAAACTACCCCTTGCAGCAGACAGATTCAGACTGTAGCGGGTGTTGTCTTGACTCGGTGAAACTCGGAGATAATAAGTTCCTGGATTGAGAACCGCGCTGACTAGTTCACCGATCGTGCTCTGATTGTTTGATGCCGAGAAAATTTCGCTGCTGCTAACGGTGCCGTTGCGATCTTGAATCAGCTCCAGATTGGCATCTCCACTCAAGCGATCAAGTGCTGCACTGAGACTGCCATAACTCTTTAGCTGAAACCGATAATAGTCAGTTAGATTAGCGCTCACTGAGTCAGTTAACGTTTGTGCGCTAGAAGACAGACTAATCTCTTTAGCCGTTTCAAAAGTGTTATTTGACACAAGGTTTCCTCTGCGAGAATCTGAGTTTTCTCTAGAGTTCCTTGCAGAAGGTTGAAATCTATGTATTTATAAAAACTTTACATACAAAAGCACCTAGATCTACGAGATTTCACTGATCTAGCTTCGGAAGTAGTTGCGACTGATCGTTCAATCTGCCGGGGCACGGCGTGCCATGCCCCTACGCTTTTTGTACGGACATGGCATTGCCGTGTCCTGATGCGGGTCTGTTGCATTCACAAATCAAACTGGTGTGAAATAGGATTGCTATAGACCGATTAAGAGATCGGCTCAAAAACCATTTGAGGAACCAAAAGCCGCTCTTCCTCCGATTCGATTAGTTGAGCAATGCCCAAAAATCGATCGTCCTCATGACGAACTCGGACGATCGAGGCATCGACTATCTCATCTGCTACCACTTTTTGCCCCCATCGCCAACGTTTGGCAGGTTCTTCGGGCAGAGTGACGATCGGCAAATGAGCCAGAGCAACATCGGGAGAGATCGCCGAGAAGGTCTGGTCTTGCACTTGCGTAGCAAATTCGTCTAGCGTCAAACTGTCACTGAGCTTAAAGCCACTGCTATCCGTGCGGATCAGCTTGGCTAAGGTGCCTCCCGCGTTTAGCATTGCGCCCAAATCACGAGCGATCGAGCGAATATACGTCCCCGAACCGCAGGCGATCGCCAAGTCTAATTCTGGAAACTCGCCTGATCGCCAATCCAAGATTTCTAGCTGATAGATGTCTACAGACCGGGCAGGGACTTCAATCAACTCGCCCGATCGGGCCAGATCATACAGCCGCTTTCCCTGAACTTGAATTGCACTATAGTTAGGCGGCACTTGCTGAATCGTGCCCTGAAAGAGCGGCAATTTTGACCTCACCGCCTCTAAGGTCAACCATGATACAGGCTGCCTTGCAAGCACCTCGCCCTCTAAATCATCAGTCGCAGTCGTCAACCCAAACCGAATTGTTGCGTGATAGGTCTTATCTTGGGGCAAATATTGCAGTAGCCGAGTGGCGCGACCTAGGGCGATCGGCAGCACGCCAGTCGCAGCCGGATCGAGCGTTCCAGCATGACCTACCCGCTTGAGCTTTAAGGTTCGTCGCACTTTTGCAACACAATCATGAGACGTAAAACCCAAAGGTTTGTTGAGGTTGAGAAACCCGTTAGCCACGATTCACCTTTATTTAACGTCAGTTCGATGAGTCTTTCCGCTTTGTTGTTCAGTCCTTCAGCCCCCCCTAGATCCCCCAAAATTGGGGGACTTTGAACCTAAATCCTGGATCTGAAGTCCCCCAATTCTGGGGGACTTAGGGGGCGTGACAGACTTGTAACGAAGTTGTCGAATTCACCTTTATTTGGTCAGTTGTTCTGCATTCAGCGATCGCACCAGACTCAGCCGCAAAGGGTCTTGACTGATAAATTGAGCATAGCTAGCTGACAGATAAGGTTGATAGTTGCGCTGATTGGCAATGTAGGTTTGAAAGAATGCCAGACTGAGAGCATTCATATAGCGACGGGCAACCTCTGTGGCAGGGCCCGTTACTTCGGGCGGCAACGGGATCGAATCACTAGTCCTGGTTTCTTCTAGTGTAGAGAAATGAGTGCCGCGATCGATCAGCGCCAGATAACGATCGGGAGACTGCAACCAGGTAAAAGGCTGCACCTGCTCTGCCAGCGCTGGGGCAATCGTATCGGCATTGCCAGACACAATCATCGTGGGAATTGAAATTTGGTTGAACCCAGCTTGACCGATCACCGCACTGTCGATCGGGTTAATAGCAAAAATCGCTTTCACGCGAGAATCTTGCAAGCCATAGTTGAGGCGCGGTAAGGCATTTGCTCGACATTGCAAAAGCACCGATAAGTTGAGCGTGTTATCCAGCGCTTGAGTGCCACAGTCTTTTTGCAGTTGCTCAAAGTTGATCGGCGCGCCTGCCAGCGCTAAGACCGTGTAGCCTCCAAATGATTGTCCTAAAACGCCGACTTGCTCTAGATTAAGACGACCATAGCGAGGGTCAGACTTGGCGCGGCGCGTCAGATCATCTAGCAGATATTTAATATCCAGCGGACGATCGACAAACTCACTGGGTGCGGCAGCTTCACTCACCGTTCCGGCAATCAAGGCTTGAAGCTGTGCGGCATTGCTGCCCGGATGTTCGGGCACTGCCACCGCAAACCCATAAGAGGCGAGATGCTCGGCGAGATAGCGAAACGTCGTGCGATCGGAGCCTAAGCCGTGAGAAATTACCACGACCGGAATTTTACGAGCTTGGCGATCAGTTCTGATCTGAGGGAGATAGACATCGACCGGAAACACGCGATCGCTGCCCAAGGCGGTCACAAAGCTGCGCGTTCGATCGACTAATCGGATCGTTTCTTTTTGCCAACTAAATGCACCTCGATTCGCCAAATCGGGCAGCGGAGCCGTACTGGTGATCGGGGTCGCGAGGGCTTCTAATTGTGCTAATTGCTCGATCGTGGCAGTGGCTTGATTAGTGCGGGTGACGGTCTGCTCTAAGTCTGCGGCAATTTGGAGGCTGCGCTGCAAGTCGATTCGCAGCCCGCGCGTCGGAAATTTGCGAAACACATTTAGAGGAGTCAGCCCTTCAGGATCGCTGGATGCTAAAATCAACGCCGCTCGAATCGCATAAAAGCCAGTATCTCTCGATTCGGGCTGGATCACCTGACCCAAACGCCGCAGCAAAATTTCTCCTTGAGGCGTGTAGAGAAACTGAGAAACGGCGATCGGGGTTAAGTCTGCCCGCGCCACTAATGCCTGCCGCAAATCTGCCAATCGTTTAGCATCTGCATATTGAGAATAAACGAACAGGTCGCTATCTAACTCACCCTTGCGGACAAAGGCTTCGAGGGCAGCCACTGAAATCGATCGTTCCAGCGCCCCATAAGACACATAAAGTCGCTCGGCGCTGACCGCAGGACGAGTCATCAGGGCGACGGGAATCAGACTCCAACCCAGGAGTTTGAAGCTTTGTCGAATCCAATTAAGTTGGGGTTGAAAACGATCGTGCATAAAAAACACTGCTCCGATCAAGGGCGAGTGCAGAAATTACTTTAGGTTCAGCATAATTGATTTGCTGTGGCGTGATGGGGCGATCTCTTACAGCGATGACTCTGATGGCTCGTCGGCGGTTAACAATTGCAGGAGTTCTGCTTCTGAAAGCAGTGAGATGTCTAACGATCGAGCTTTTTCTAATTTAGAACCTGCATCGTCTCCTACAACCACATAATCGGTTTTTTTGCTGACCGAATCGGTGACTTTGCCGCCCGCTTTTTGAATCAACGCTTTCGCTTCATCGCGCTTGAGGGTAGGCAGCGTTCCTGTGACTACAAAGGTTTTACCCGTAATAGCAGTTTGAGCTTTGGGCGCGGTTTCCTCGTCTCCGACTAGTTGCAGACCCGCCGATCGCAGCCGTTCGATCAAACTCTGATTGCCGTGATTTTGAAACCATTCATGCACCGATTGAGCAATTTCAGCGCCGATGCCATAAACCTGCGCGATCACCGCTGGCGTTGCCTGTGCAAGCTGCTCAACGCTGGGAAACGATTGCGTTAACACTTGAGCATTCACGCTGCCGACATGACGAATTCCTAACCCATAAAGAACTCGTGACCAGGGTTGTTTTTTCGATTCTTGAACGGCTTGAAGAATTTTCTCAGCCGATTTCTTTCCCATTCGCTCTAGCGTTAAAAGTTGCTCGATCGTCAACGCATACAAATCGCCGACCGAATGCACCAAGCCTTGATCGACGAGTTGCAACACGAGCTTTTCACCTACGCCGTTGATATCCATTGCGTCTCGGCTAGCCCAGTGGGTCAACGCGCCGCGCAGAATTGCCGGACAGGACGTATTAATGCAGCGCGTCACGGCTTCGTCGTCGGGCTTAAAAACAGGTTCTTTGCAGATGGGGCATTTTGTCGGCATCTGATAACGCTGGGCACCCGCAGGACGCAATTCTGGCAACACGCGCACCACTTCGGGAATGATTTCTCCGGCTTTGCGAACGATCACCGTGTCGCCAATCCGAATATCTAATTCGGCAATGCGATCTCGGTTGTGCAACGTTGCCCGTGAAACGGTGGTGCCTGCTAACTGAACGGGGCGGAGTTCTGCGACGGGCGTAATCGCTCCGGTGCGTCCTACATTGACGCTGATGTTTTCGACGATCGTCGGGGCTTCTTCGGCAGGATATTTGAGCGCGATCGCCCAGCGGGGAAACTTTTGCGTAAAGCCCAATCGCTCTTGCAGATCAAACGAGTTGAGTTTTACGACTACGCCATCGGTGAGATAGCGAAGTTGGGTGCGGGCGATCGACCAGCGATCGCAATAGGCATGAACGTCCGTCATCGTCAAACAAAGCTGCCGCTCTGGATTCACCCGAAACCCCACTTTCTGCAAAAACTCCAGCGCTTCCCATTGAGATGAGAGACGAATTTTTTTTGCGTCTGATTCACCCGTTTGAATGTGCAGCGTGTAAGCGTAGAAATCTAATTTACGTTGGGCAACAGTTCGAGCATCAAGTTGGCGGAGTGTCCCGGCGGCAGCATTACGCGGATTGGCAAAGAGGGCTTCTCCGGCTTGTTCGCGTTCTCGATTAATCTGCTCAAATGAATCTAATGGCAGAAATGCCTCGCCGCGCACCTCCACTAAAGCAGGCGGATTGTCGAGGGTGAGGCGCAGCGGAATCGATCGGATCGCCCGGACGTTTTGAGTGATTTCTTCCCCAGTCACCCCATCGCCGCGCGTTGCCCCTCTGACCAACAGACCCTTTTCATAAGTCAACGCCAGCGCAGAGCCGTCAATCTTGAGTTCACACACATAGTCAGACTGGGTGACATCTGGCTCTACTTTTCGCCAGCGCTGCTCCCATGTTGTTAGATCGTCATTACCAAAAGCATTCTCTAAGCTGTAGAGCGGAACGTTATGCTTCACCGATGTGAATTGACTCGCGGGGCGTTCTCCGACTCGCTGGGTGGGGCTATCGGGCGAAATCAATTCGGGGTAGCGAGTTTCTAAATCTTGCAGTTCGTGATAAAGCCGATCGTAGACGGCATCCTCGATCGTCGGCGCATCCAACACATAATACTCATAGCTTGCTTTTTGCAGAATCTGGGTCAATTCCTGCACACGCTGTTTGATCTCTAGCGTTGCTTGCTCTACTGAGTCCATGCCGACTTATCCACGCAACTTAGTTTATTTGTACCACTAATTTGCTCAGTTGCCATTAGTGGAAGCGTTATTATAGACTTCGTTGTCTGCCTCAGTTCAGATTTTGCTGAGGGGTTGCAAAACGAACACGGTCGAGTATTCTACTAGTAATTCCGTACTTTGGGGTGAACCATGCGGGTTTGGCTGGCTTGTTTTTTAGTTTTACTTGGGCTGTCAGAACTGTTTCAGTGGATGAAGCAGCTTTCGTTGCCGTTACCTGTATTTATTTTGGGCGGGGCATTTTTGGCGATCGTGTCTAACTACGATCGACGTGCCGGATTTCCCTTCAATATGATCACCAGCCCAACCCGTGAGCCTCAACCGATGGCTCCCGCACCTTCTCAGACAGTGGCTTCTGCGCGATCGTCCTCACCTCAAAAGCCAATCTCATTTACGATCCGCAAGCCAGACTGAAGGCATCGCCCAAAAATGAACTACCTGATCGATCGAGGCGCGATTTTCTGGAGGGGCGATCGTTGATCATATCCATGAGCGACTCAAAAGGATCTGGGTCATTCTCAAACAATAGACCTCCTGCACGAATCTGGGAACGCCCCCTAACCCCCAATTCTGGGGGACTTTGAACTCCAGTTCCCCCAGAATTGGGGGTTAGGGGGCGCGATCACAGGGTGGTTTACGTCGAGAATTTTATTCATGCAGGAGGTCTAATCAAGTCTCGATCGCTTTGGTTGCCAGCCCGACCAGTTTTTTGTCTGATGTTTGCCCAACCACGTAAATATCTAGTTCGATTTCGCCCAATTGGTAGACTTTGAGATCGCTGAGATGCTGTTTTAGCGTGGCAACAAGCTGCTGATATTTTTTCATGGTTTCGATTTCTTCGTCACCATACCAGTCCTGCGGCTGAGTGACGAATTCAAAAAAAGAGTCGAGGTCAACAGTTTTGACGTTTGTATCAATGGGATGCTGGGTCAACTCTAGAAGTTTTTCGTCAGTCAATCTTGAGACGGCTTGATCTGACCAGTAAAAAGTTTTAAAGGGATATTCTGATTCACTCATCCATTGCAGGTGATCGATCGCAGTCTGCAAAATTGCTGTGATATCTGAAGCAGACATTGATGGCTGAAGCTTTGAGTCACTCATTTCAGGTTTATTTCCCACCAGTTTTTGCCTCTCTTACTTCAACTTCACTATAAAACTTCTGGTAGAAATTCTAGACTCGATCAAAGCTGATCTTCAATAGACCTCCACGAATCCGGGAACGCCCCAAATCCCCCAATTTTGGGGGACTTTGAACTCCAGTTCCCCCAGAATTGGGG
>JAYVFW010000368.1:0-10314 GCA_043772715.1 Phormidesmis sp.
GTTTCACGACTCCTAGGGGAGCCATGCTAGCTATCTTTTAACCTCCTATTGGGAGCCGATTTCAGCTAAACGAATCGCACGGGGTCAGAAACAACGTTAAGGAATTTTAGCAAGACAGCTCATAAGTTTTGATTAAACCTGTTTTTGCCAATACTACAAACCGGGCTTACTTTTATACCACAGTTGTAGATCGCCGAAGGATGCCGTTCATCAAGCTTGAATTCTTGTCTCATAGTTCCGCGTCACTCATCAACAGTTACACGTCTGTCTCACAACTTTGCACTTCTGCCTCCCAACGAAAACTAGCTCCAGCAGCGATTACGCCAGCAACGAAGGGGTTTCTAATGGACTGATGGAATCTTTACATCTGGCGACGTGAAGCGGTGTACTCACTTCCATCCATATCCCAAAATTTATTTGCAACTTGCCTTCTCAACGACCTCTTGACTAGACATTTAGCTAGTCATATCTCTTGGGGTCTTTTTTCTGCTTTTTTGTTTCGTCCGATTGTGCTTTTGGTTTCTTGGCTTCTTTATTGCTTTTTTTCTCTTTTGACATGGCTATCCCTAAATGAAGATCTTCCTGTACAACCTATTATCCGCCTAATTGCATCAGTTAGGGCAGTTTTATTAACCGCACTATATTCTGTAGTCAAAATCATGCCTGTAGTTAGAAGAGGCACTTCATAAGACCAGTCGGGTCATGCCTTGCTCTATGCGAGATGGAGCCGTTACAAGAAGCATACCTCATCGCTTCGCTGCTTGTTTCTAGCCTCACGTCAGAGGAGGAGTTTGCGGTATTGTGACCTTAGCTAAATCTCTAGAATGAGAAGCCGGAACCAATATCGACTTTATAAAGTAGACAAAATGGATTCTATTGCAGAACTCGAAAAAAAGACGCAAGCGTTAATCGCGAGTGGAATATCTGAGCTAAAAGAAATAGAAGCACAGCAACAAAGACAAACTCAAATTGCAGAAATTGCTGGAGATTCGGCAGCGGATTGTGCCCTTATTGGACAAGGTTGAACACTTGGTCAAGCAGTTCGCGCAACAAGCAGTCAGCAACAGCCCCATCCTTGAGCAACTAGAGCAGCAAAAAGAGACCCTAGAAACGCAAATCCAGCAGGCAGAACTGATCGCTGAAGCAGAGATCGATGAAAAATTGCTGCAAGAAGAGGAAAGGCTTCTGGCAAAACAGGAAGTTGAATCCTTGAGAGAGTGGAGAGTGCAAGTTAGAGAAGAATTAATCGAACTGATTGAGGATCAAGACGACTTTTATCGAGCAACGGATGTGGCGATCGCCATCAAAGGCACGTAGACGACCTAAAAGAAATTGGAGCCTTGGAGAAAGTCGTTGATCGATTAATGGAGCAGATCAACCACTACGATCGTAAAAACGAGCCTGGGAACCCTGCCGCAAAATTCAGGGGCAGCTACGAAAGCACGCTCAATTTCATTGTCGATGTGGCTCACAGAAACCGACAAGCTGCAATTGACCCTCCTAGAAACGAGTTTACGTCTCGCCAAGCTAAACCTTCGAGCAGAACGGCTGCCTGCGTGGGGTTGGGTGGAAAAGTTGTCATCGTGGGCGGGCACGATCGTTTGGAAACGGCAGTCCGAAATCGGCTACGTCAACCAGAAGTTGAACTGGTTTGGGCAACCTCTCAAACCGGACCTGGTATCTGGGCGCAGGTTGAAGCGCAACTTCCAGGGGCAGACCTTGTGATCGTTCTGACTGGGTACGCTTCACACAAGCTAACCGAGAAAGTATTGGGCGGAAAAGGCGGAAAGACACCTATCTATCTGACCACCACGGGGATGACTCGGTTGGTGGACGCGATCGAGGTGGGGTTGAAGTCTCAGCAGCTCTCTCAACAGCTTGGAAAACCGAGAAGCGCCTGAGTCCCGACGGTGGAAGCAGCTTGCTTCCATGCTTTACGGCTTTACGGCCATAACTCAGGTGCTAGTCTCTTCAGTTAACACATTCTTAACAAAGCTTTCCCCATAAGTCCGTGCTGACTGAGAAAAGACTAGAAATGAGATAAATAATGTTGAAATACAAGCAACGTATCTAAGTACAGGACAAAAGGTTTAGAACTTGGACAAACTGCGCTTGACGAGTATCGAGGTTGAGTAAAATCTGGCGGAGATGATCTAGCCCTATGCGGAAAATGCTCCTAGCTTTGCGTCCATGGTTTTTGATGGGGATAGGACGCTGCTTAACCATCCACTCTCCCACTTGATGTGCCCAGCAAAATGCCAAGGTTAAGAGGGCAATGAGCTTCTTGAGTCGTTCTGGGTCTTTGATCTGGGTGGCTTCGAGGCAAAAGCCACGAGTTTTCAAGCAGCCAAACAAAGTTTCAATGCCCCAGCGCAGGGCATAGTCGGAGATTGCAGTGTTTGGCTCATCGTTCGTGACAACGACCAGCAGCGACCCGTCACCGAGTCGTAATCCTGCTAGATCCAACCACTGCCCCCAGAGTCGCCGTTTGCCGGATAACACCTTGGATTGATGAGGCTGCAAGTCCTGAAACACGATGGTCGTTTTGAGGGATTTCTGCCCATCAAACAGTAACTCCGACTCCCGAATGCGGATGCGAAATCGAGTCACCGGCTCTGCCATCAGCAAGGCAAACCACTGGGCACCGATAACCTCCCGGTCTGCCGTGAGATGATGGATGTCTTCGGGCGCAAAGACGCACAGAAACTCAACTCATTGCTCGAAGCGCTCTGCGGTGTTCGAGTTGCCCCGCTTGTCCAACAGATGCCAAAAGAGCGGAAATGCCACCCCTTGATGCACGACTCCTAGCATCAGGATGTTAATCGTCACTGACCCAAACTCCCAGGTCGTCCGGTCTACGCTCAACACCCAAGGTTTCGGAATCCCCACCATCGTCACGACCAACTGGGCAATCTGGTCATAGTCAAGCTCAAACGACCGCAGAAACCGTTGGATGCGTTTGTAATTTGAGGTTGCCTTTGCCCGTCCCGCAAATCCGGTTGCCACCTCTGCCAGGTTTACCGTTTTGACCCGGAATAGGGCAACCAGAAACAACGATAGAAAGGCGACTCGTGCGCCGTGCCAACCGAGGTGGGGCTGCAATGTTTGCCGCAATTGGGTAATCTGATTCATAGGGTTTCATGGTTTGAATGTCGTAATTCTTATGAAACCCTTTCCTACTCTCCTTTAGCAACCTTTTGTCCTGTACTCAGGATAACCCCATCTCCTCTAAAAGTTTGTAGATGCGCGAGTCTTTCAATGGCACCCCGAAGCGTTGGGCAATCACCTCGGAGAGAATTGCGCCTGTCCACATTTGTCGCTCAATGCCATAGTCAATCGGTCGTTGGGTCAGCACCATCGTCTTGAGTTGCTGTTGCTGCTCGACCGACAACCGACTCGGCTTTTGATGCCGAATTGGACTGACCAGTTCGTCTAGTCCACCTTTGAGATATTTGTCAATCCGACTTGTGAGCGTATCGTAGCTACAGCCCACTTGCTCGCACACTTGGGTTCGACTATTGCCTTGATGAAGTAATTCGACCGCTTCCAATCGATGGCGAATGTACTGTTGCTGGTGTCGATAGTAAAGTTTCTGCCACGCTTCGGGGTCAAACAGTTTGTCCTGTACAGCTTGGGTTCAATTCATCTCTTTTCCTCTTCACTCTCCCAATCTTACAGCGGGAAAGGAGTAGATTGCCGCCATTGAAATCCTCCCTGAATCTTCAAATTTGCTGATGTAATCGAGGAATATCACTGCCGCGGTTGCCACGACTTTTCTTGAATCTCAATGTCACCCGCTTTGATATCTGCTGCCCAACGGGTGTGTTCATCTTCTCGCCAGAATCGTAGATCAACGGTTGCAGTACCGATCGTTAGTTGGGATAGCGTGATCTCAGGTAGCCATGCGGGAAGCTCTGGGTCAACGTATAGTCGATGATTGGGCGCGTCGGCTTGCAGTCCGAGAATCGCTTGCAGCAGATGAAAAACCGAGCCTGCTGCCCATGCTTGGGGAACATTCGCCTGAGCATACTGAATCGGAAATGCTCCTTTTTGTTGAGTAATTCCTGCATAAACTTCGGGGAGGCGATAGTTCTCAAAATAGCTGCCTGCTTCAGAAATCCCTCGCGCAATCTTAGAGGGTGTTTTAAAAGTTTTAAACGGTCACAATTTACGCCAACCGCTTTACCATAATCCGAATCATTGCCAGATAGATGAACGTCTCTGATGTTTCCGGCAATAACTCATAGTCCCGAACCAGGCGGCGACAGTGCATAATCCAGCCAAAAGTACGTTCTCTTACACAGTCCCCTACAGAGGGAAACCCTCCTTCAGGGCTGGTGCGCTCCACCACCCACCGCTTTTTGAGCAAGACAAAGCCCTTCGTTTGCTCCGGGCGCAGCACCACTTGCACAATCCAATGACAGAACGTGATCACCCACTGCATGAAAGGAAAGCCATCGAAGCCTCCATCGACCCAAATCGTGTGGAGACGAGACACCGCTTTACCTCGCTGCTGCAACCGTTGGAGTACCCGTTTGCCACCTTCGCGTTCTCCAGTCCTAGCGGCTGTGACAAGCACGCGCAAGACCAAGCCGAGGGTGTCTACCGTGGTAAATCGCTTGCGTCCCTTAATCTGTTTGCCTGCGTCGAAACCCACTGCTTCATGCACCCCTGCTGCGCTTTTCACACTTTGACTATCGAGAACTGCTTCTGATGGACTTGGATATCGCCCTTGTTCAATTCTGGTGCAGCGGTACAGGCGATCAGGGATGTCTAGCCAGGTTCCATCTTTGCGCCAATTGAGAAAGTAGGTATACACCGGTTGCCAAGCTGGAAAGTCGCCCGGTAATGCTCGCCAGCGCACCCCCTCCACCAAGATATAGAAGATGGCGTTGAGTACCTCCCACAGATCCACGCTTCGAGGTCGCCCACCCGGTTTTGCTTCCGGCAGCAGGTCACTGAGCAACTCATATTGAGCAGGGGTCAGATTACTGGGATATGCTTTACTCATGTGACTCTCTGGGTGCTGTAGTTGTTGTATTTACAGCGTATTACCGGAGAGCTTTTTTACGCCTTGCCTGGCTTTTCAAACACCCTCTAAGGGATGGGTAGCTTTCTTGTCCACGTTTGACCGCAAAAACTGTCCGGACTATTGCACAATGGTAAAGTGGGAGAAACTAGGAGCGGGAACTCCGGGGCTGATATTGCAGTTGGCGATTTCGCCCAGTAATTCTCAAATTATTTACGCAATCAATAAGAACAATCTCGTGAGCCAATCTCAAAATGGTGGCAAAACCTGGACAGTGTTGAGCTAATCGTTTTATGACGAATCATCTAAGTGTAGTTCGCCCATCTCGTTGGTTGAATTTACCGGAGTTGAATATCGGCATATTCTCGTTCCTGTTAAATTTTTTGTGGGAGATTCAACAAATGCCGTTCTATCAGATTCCGGCTGAGTTTTCCCATTCAGATATGACTAGAAACTGTACGATCGCAACCTTTGGCGATGTCGGGATTTCGATCGCTGCTTTTTGGGCAGTTGCAGTGATCTCAAAATCACGTCAATGGTTTCATCAACCCAGTCGTTGGCAGATCGGCAGCTTTATCCTGATAGGCGTTGTAATTACAGTTGTCTTTGAAGCTCTGGCTACTAGAATGTTCAACGTATGGAGATATGCTGATCTAATGCCAACCCTTCCATTCTTGGGAACTGGGCTGCTGCCTCTACTTCAGTGGACACTGATTCCGCCCACTATTCTCTGGTTTGTCAAGCGTCAACTCTCTAATTGCAAACGGAAAAGCTCAAGTCAGCCTCTCATCTAGTTCTATCTCAGCAGTGAGATGGAGTGATAAAGTGCTTAACCTGTAGGATTTTGTACAGATCAACGTTTGGCTCAACCAAACAGGTATGACCACTATGAGGCAAAATAACAATCTGGGCAGTAGGGAAAATCTTGCTGAGGCGGTGAGCTTCTGTAACGGATGGCAGCAGTCGGTCAGCCTGACTCGCGATCAGCAAAACAGGATGGGTGAAGCGATGGATTTGAGCTTCATCAACTTGAAACTTGCTTAACTGAGATAGCCGAAATTCCGCTGTTTTTTTCGGTGCAGCTTGGGCAGCTTTCCAAAGAATTCGCAGCCTTGCAAGCGGAATACGGGTTAGCGCAGAGGTTAACCACAGAATGACGATCGGAGAGAACTTATATAGGAATAGCGGTGTCCAGGCAAGCAATCGAGAACTTTGACTAAGCCAAAACACTCGGTGAAAAGAAGAAGCCGAATTCACTAAAATTAACCGCTTGAATAGATGCGGAGCGCATTCGACCAGTTTCAAGGCGAGACAACTTCCTAAGGATTCACCACAGAGATAAACTGCCTCTTGCGGCACTCGTTCTAGCTCTGCCCGAATGAGCGCGATCGTGCTTTCTGTGAGTTGCTCCCACGTCATAAAATTGTTGGGCGGAATAACCAGACAACGAACATCGAAGCTCGCTTCCAAACTTTTGGTTTCAAGATGTAGCAACTCTTTACCTGTCTCATCCATTCCAGGCAAAAAGACCAGCAATGGGTATTCTAGGTTTGGGGAGTGAAGAGTTAGAAAATAAAGTTCACTGTCTTGTTTAATCATTGCAGTGTTCAACCAGGTTAGAAGGCTATTCTGCTCACAAGCCACTGGTAACGTTCTAGAGATTATTACAAGGGATCTCCTACACTCATCAGCTAAAAAATCACTAAAAACCTGTTCTAAACCTGTTCAAGGATTGGGCATATCGTGTTTTCAGGATGTTCAGGGACGGTTTCCCAGCCTGATAAAAGTCCACTCAATTCTTGTTTAAGAATTTGAAGTTGTTGAATTTGCTGCTCAATTTGTGAAAGCTTTTCTTCTAGTTTCACTTTGATGTAGTCACAGGGCAGGTCACCTTGATCATGCACTTCCAGAAACTCTTTGATTTCCAGCAAGCTCAGTCCTAATCCTTGAGCGCGTTTGATGAAACGCAGGCGACCAAACACATCTGAGTTGAATTGTCGATAGTTGCCCTCGGTTCTGCCAAATGTCTTGAGCAGCCCCAATTCGTCATAATAGCGAATCGTTTTGATCGGCAGTCCACTATCTTTCGCGACTGAACCAATTCGTTTTAACTCTTCTTGGGTTAGCATAGCCACCTCACCAATGCGATGTTTCTATTGTAAAGTGTCTAGCTGACTGGAGAGTCAAGAGGTTAATAGAGAGGCGGAGACGGCCCATTTGAAAGATGCAACAGTATTGTGTGTTTGACTCATATTGCAGCTTGAGCAGCAATCTTTCCGTTGTTGGAACTGCCAGAAGCTCGCACTTCAATCACACCACGATTCATCTTCATACCGCACGTAAACTCATACTCACCTAGTTGCTCAGGAGTGAATTCAACAGTTGTCGTTCTATCAGGTGTCAGGTCTACGGCGATCGAAAACTCTGGAATCAGTAATTGGTCGTAGCAACTGCTGGGGTTCTGGCGATCGAAATGCAAGCGAGCGGGGTATCCTGCCTCGACAATGACCCGTTTGGGTTGATAGCCCTTAGCGACGGTAACTGTTGCCTCCTGGATTCTTGCTGGTGTCATCACTGCTTCAACGCTAGAAGCTGGAGCCACCAAATAATCGGCGTGATTAGTAGGATGGGCTAGTTGAGAAGCTGATGAGATCGCGGGAGCCGCCTGCACTTCCACCACACCCCGAAACATATTCATGCCGCAGGTGAACTCATACCGACCAGGTTTCTCAGGCGTAAACTCGATCGGGGTTATTTGATTGAGTGGTAGTGCTTGAGCGATACGAAAGTCGGGGAACCGTACTTCTTCAAGGCAACTGCTGGGGTCTTTGCGATCGAAGTTGAGCCGTACAGGTTGCCCCGCTTGCACTACGATTTGGCTTGGTTCATAGCCACCATCGACGGTCACTGTAATCTCTTGAATACCTCCTTGCGTTGCTGCCTTGCGTGACTTCGGCTTACTGAGCAAAAACCACCATAGCTCCAGTCCAATTAATCCCAAGCCTCCTGCGGTCACTGCCCCTTTTACCCATAAGGGTTGATCAATTCGACGAAACTGCCCTGTTTGCTCCTCTGTAGAAGGCTGCATATTCTCATGAGTCATTTGGGCAACGGCTTTACCGGAAGGCACTCCTAGCAAAACTCCTAGCGTTGCAATGCTGCCAATGATTGCTGTCTTGTTCACCATTTGAATCCCTCCTATACTAATAGCTCTGCGAATGCAACTTAGTCGCAAGCTACACCAACGTTCCTGAAATTGCACCTAATAGAAATCCAAATCCTGCTAATGTCCCGAAAAATGTCACTTGCTTGAGCATTGTCATGCCTCTCACTTGGGCTACTAGCTGAATGTTTTAGGTTGGAAGTTACGCAGGCGCAGTGCGTTCGTCACTACTGAAACAGAACTAAACGCCATTGCTGCACCCGCAATGATGGGGCTGAGCAACCAACCGAAGACAGGGTAGAGAATGCCTGCGGCGATCGGAATGCCTGCCACGTTATAGATGAAGGCAAAGAACAAGTTTTGCTGGATGTTGCGAATCGTGGAACGGCTCAATTGAATTGCAGTCACGATGCCCTGCAAGTCACCGGAGATCAGCGTGATATCACTCGCGGAGATCGCGACATCGGTTCCCGTTCCGATTGCAATTCCCACATCGGCTTGAGCTAAAGCAGGCGCATCATTAATGCCGTCACCCACCATTGCCACCACTTTGCCTTCTGACTGAAGGGTTTCAATCGTTGCCACTTTCTGGTCAGGGCGAACTTCAGCAAAAATTCGTTCAATACCAACCTCACGGGCAATCACGTTAGCGGTACGTTGATTGTCGCCAGTGAGCATCACCACTTCTAGGTCCATTTTCTGTAAGGCACGAATCGCATTGACTGAAGAGGGTTTTACGGCATCGGCAATGCCCATGATTCCTTCCGCTTTGTGATCCACAGCAAGCCAGATCACCGTCTTGCCCAGGGATTCCAGTTTGTCCCACTGCTGCTGTAAGGCGTTGGTATCAATGCCCAATTCGTTCATCCAACGGTGCGTCCCAATCTGCACCCATCGATCGGATACATAGCCCTGCACACCACTTCCAGCGATCGCCTCAAACTCTCGTGCATCTGTCAATTCCGCACCCTGAGATTGAGCGTACTGCACGACAGCCTCAGCTAAAGGATGTTCAGAATTGCGTTCAACCGATGCGGCTAGATGCAGCAGTCTGAGTTCATTGCCGTTGGCTGTCCCGTTAACCGTAAAGTATTCAGTGACAGTCGGTTTGCCTTGCGTAATCGTGCCTGTTTTGTCAAGCACGATCGTTTGCAGTTTGTGCGCTAGTTCCAGGCTGTCAGCCCCTTTAATCAGGATGCCGTTCTCTGCACCTTTACCTGTTCCTACCATGATCGAGGTCGGGGTAGCTAGACCCAGCGCACAAGGGCAAGCAATAATCAGCACCCCAACGGTGGTAATTAACGCCATCGTCACGTTGCCCATAACGTTGAACCAGATAATAAAGGTGAGAAGGGCGATCGCAATCACCGCAGGCACAAACCATCCGGTTACCTGGTCTGCTAATCGCTGGATCGGTGCTTTTGACCCCTGTGCCTGCTGCACCAGCTTCACGATTTGAGCCAAGAAGGTATCCTTGCCGACTCGCGTTGCCCGAAACTTAAAGCTGCCCGTTTTGTTAATCGTGGCTCCGATCACTTCATCACCCGGCTGCTTTTTCGTGGGCACACTTTCGCCCGTCACCATCGCTTCATCGATCGTGGAAGAACCCTCAACAATCTCGCCGTCTACTGGGATTTTTTCGCCCGGACGCACCAGAATCACGTCTCCCAAAACCACCTCAGCAATCGGAACGTCAACCTCTCGATCATTGCGGATCACTCTCGCTGTCTTTGCCTGCAACCCCATCAGCTTGCGGATTGCTTCCGAAGTTTGTCCCTTTGCCCGATTCTCTAGCAGCCGTCCTAACAAGAGCAAAGCAATGATGACTGAGGCAGCTTCAAAGTACACGTCTGGGTTCAGCCCTTGCGCGATGAACCATTGGGGCAGAAAGGCAGGAAACAGGGAGTAGAGGTAGGCTGTCCCGGTTCCCACTGCCACTAATGTGTCCATCGTTGCCGTGTGTCGCTTCAAGGCTTTCCAGGCATTCACGAAGAAGGAGCTACCCGCCCAAAACAGCACTGGAGCTGTCAGCACAAGTTGAAGCCAGGGATGGTGCAGCCACATGGGAAAGAAGGGAATCGGTAAGCCTGTCATCGCAGGTAACGAACCGAGTACCAAAATT
>JAYVFW010000369.1:0-10285 GCA_043772715.1 Phormidesmis sp.
CCCTGCTGAGTTGCCTGTTGAGCAATCTTTTGAGACTCTTGGGAAGCCGTTGCAGAACCCTGAGCAGCCGTCTTGGAAGCTTGCTGGGAACCTGACATACCAGAAACTTTCTGAGCAATAGTCTGTAGTCCCTGAACAGAGCGAGCTTGGGCTTCTTTGCTAAAGCTTGCTTCTACCGCAGGCTTCAAGGCTCTTAGTTCAGCGCCAGAATTAGCCACTACAGGATTTAGGGCTTTGTTAACTCCGTCCGACTCACTCGCTTCTCCCGTGCCAATCTTCTTAGCGATTTCTTCTTTCAGCTTGCCCAAGTCAGGTAGTCCTAGCGACCCAATCGTGTTCTTCAGTAAGCCGTCTAGTTGACCTGCAATGCCACCATTAATTGCACCGAGCACCTGTTCTTTAATGGCATTGACCTGTTCCAGATAACCACCAATCTGTCCTTGCAGCGGGCCTATCACTGATTGCAGAAGTCCGCCAGCACCATCAGAGGCTTGAGTGCCAGAACCACCACCCCCTAGTATTGAGCCGAGAGGGTTAGAACTGCCTCCCAACACTGACTGGATTGATTGAGTAGGGTTGAAGCCGCCTTCAACAAACTGAGCAGACGCAGAGAAAGCAGATAGCCCAACTACTAGGGTTGCAGCAGTAGCGGCAACTACACGACGAGAGACTTTACGCGGTTTGTGATCGAGTTTCATGGATAAAAGATGTAAGGTAACTAACAGGGAACAGCAGGGAATAGATGCAGGGAAGAAAACGTTAAATCACATCCACAAGCTGAATTGAGTCCAGTTGAGGTGAATCAACAGCCGATGAAACCTCTGGAATCAGAACAATGTCGGGGTCAGTCGCAGGCGGAAGCACTTTTGCAGTTGAACGTTCTGTCAAACGTGACTGAGGTTCTGCCACAGTTGGGCAATGAATTGGGCGGTTGTCTTTCAGCGATGACACCAGCTCACGGGAAAACTCAGACAAGCCTCGGAACTTGTTACCAGAATTGGCGTTGAAAGCAGTTCGCGCCGATTGCTCGTTGGGGTTGTTGGCAACAGAACCTAACTGCACGTAGGCAGGGTAGTAGCGGCAGTAGGTATAAGTATCTTGATCATCCAAGAGCCACTGTGAGTAGATGCCTTCCTTGCGGGGAAAGAAGCTCTCACCTGCATTGCGTGAAATGATTTCACGGGGGTAGTTGAACACCTTCTCAAAGCTGGCGATCGCAACTGGCTGAATCCGACCAATTAGCCGAGTTGTAAGGTTCTGAAGAATCTTGGACGCTGAAGGGGACTTTGCAATCGTGTCGGGGTCTTGACCCGATAAAATGCCTCTGACCCCTGCTTTTGCACCGTTGGCAAACATTCGTGCCACCAGGGCAGCAATCGCATCAAACTCAAACAGAATCGGCGCTTCGTCGATAAAGAAAATCGATGCGGGCGAGGATAGGGCACGTCGCAATGCAGCCGAGTAAGCAGACAGAGCTAGGATTGCCGCGTCTTCTGATTCGTTCAGGTTCCGCAGTGCAAATACCAGCAGTTGAGCATCTGTGGGGAACGACGAAGGACGAGCAATCGATTGCCCGACTCGTGAGTTCAGCCAAAAGCGCAATTGGAGGTGGATAGACTCCATTGCTTTCGACACGTTACCACCACCTCCAGAGAGGGCAGACATACTGACTTCATCTAAGAGTTGCAGATTGCAAAAGCGGACGAAGTCAGAGAGGGTCGGAGTCTCAGACCAAGCAGGTGAACCAAACCCACCCACGATCGCCGCATCGTATCGGGCAAGAATCTGGGCATCTTGGAGGAACGTCACCAGGAACATGGTCAGTAGAGAGCGCACGGTGTTCCGCAGCAGTCGAATTTCAGCGCTGTCCATCGGCGCACTGCCCATGACCATCAGCAACATCGATTGCAGCAAAAAGTCCTGATACTCTTTCAGACGTTCTGACTGCTGACTCATGGTGAAGCGGCGCAGGTCAGGCATCTCAAACAAGTTGTTCGACTCAGTTGAGATGTCGAAGTAAGCGCCACGAACACCCATGAAGTTGGTGTAGTCTGTGAACGTACTGGAACCATCGGGTTTAGGGAAGTCCAGTGCCACAATCGGCATTCCGTATGCCATTGCCTGAGTCAAGATGCCAGAAACCAAGACGGATTTACCCGCACGAGTCGTGGCGAACAGTCCTAAGTTCTTGTGTTGGGTGAATAAGTCCAGGAAAAGGGGAGTGCCTCCTTCCTCTGTAATCAGTTCAAACCCAGTTTTATCAACCGCTTTCGGCGTAATCAACGGCAGAAAGCCGGGGGCTTCATCACTGAGGTAGACCATCCGACGATTGAAGGGCTTAACTAACAGCGCGTCCCAGGTAATGGGTAAAGTTTGAAGCCAAATTAACCAAGCGTATTCTCGCTCTCGGTCGATGATGGCAGGCAACCGCACGCACGATTGCAGGTAGCGGCAAGCTTCATCCAACTGCGATCGCGTTTTGCGATGCACCAGAATCACTACCGCGACGTTGATAGGAATAGCCCCTTCATAAAGCTTCTCCTGAGCTTGAACCGCTCGACGGGCTTTGATGTTTGAGGCTACGTCTACGGAACTTTTGCTAGCACTCAAGTCAGACTGCACAATGCTCTGCTTGGTAATTCGCTGCATATTCGTCTTGACAATCGACTCGTTGGCGCGGGAAAACTCGCAGAACACTTCGGTGTCTGTGACCTGCTCCCGCGATATCAGAGACCAAAGGTAGCGAAGCTGTTCGTACTTGTTGCTCCAGCCTGCGGGCTTTTCAAGGAAGGTCAACGCGCCCACGTACTTGCCTTTGACTCGAATCGAGTCGCGAGCAGTCTTTGGCAATGCGGCAGAGCTGCCGACTAGATGAGTGGTGGCGTGGAGAGCAGAGTTAATCTCCTCACTGATGCCTTCCTCAGACATGATGATCCGTTGTGGAACCGGAGGGCATTCAGTGGTGTTGAACCGTCTCCATAGGTTTGCCCACAGCTCGTCTTCTAGCAAGGGGCGAATGTTCAGCCCCATCTTGGTTGACAGCAATTGCTCCCAAATCTGGAAACCGTCCGTAAACGCCTTGGAGAATAAGTCTTCGTAACGCTCTTGTTCTACTGCCTGATGCTCGCCGAGAAACTTGTGCCAGGTAGAGTGGCACCAAGCAATTCCCTTCTCAATCTGGTCTGTGCCGCCGCTAGTAGTTGGGTCAACAGTGTATGTCACATATAGATAGAGTGGCTTCGGTTTGCGAACTCCTAGCTGAGTTAGCTCCTGAACTCGCGCCTTTTCGCCCCACAGCAAGAATTTAATCTCATCAGATGAGGCTTTCTCAATTAGCGCGTCAAGCTGCAATTGGCGTTTCACATCTTCTGAGAAAGAAGACAGGTGAATCATCAACCGCTCTTTGCCAGGGAGGTCTTTCAGACCTGACTCAATCGCATCAAATACGCTGTTACGCTCATCGGGTTTGAGCGTCGAGTGAATCCCTTGACACGCAAACCCGAAGGTAAATTGATAGCGATTGTTACCTTGGCGATTCATCAGAGCGCCCACTGAACGACCCCTAAGGTCATAGTGGAGAATCGTTTCAAGCTGTAAGAAGTCTTCGATCGCCGAGTAGATAACGGAGCCTTCTTCGGTCTTCACCTTCTGGCGACCGACCTTTACATTCGATTTCATAGTGTTGTACTTACTTTGACTTCCGACGAGACTTGAGACTTCGCTTAGATGCTCGGTGGTTGGAGGCGATTTGACGTTCTTCAACGTGCTGGAGTAGAGACTGATACCGCACTTGTCCACGGGCGAAGGAAGGAACAGACGTGAACTTTGAGAGAAAACGCCAAGGCTTAGAGCCTGTCAGAATCCACCAGGTGGCATCCCCCCAAACAATCAGCAGTCCTGTCCACAGCCAGGGAAGCTGAAAAATGCCGTTGGACAGGAAGTAAAATGCAAAGCTGATAACCATCCAAGGAAATACTTGTTCAGCAGGGAACGGTCCCAGTCTAGGAGAAGCTCCTAGAAGTCCATTTACCGGACGAAAGTCGTCTTGAGGGGAGCGCTGGGACATAGTTAAGGAGCCGCAGTACCAGAAGTCCCTGAACCTACAATCATTCCTGTCAACAAGTCACCCATTGTCACCGTGACCACAATGATTAAGGGAGTTCTTGCTAGAGTCTGCCAATCGTCACCTTCACGAGCCGCCTGCACAACTTTGACCAGGTTGATGCCGAGGTAAAGGATGATTAGACCACGCAGCACGTTGAAGACGAGAGCCAGAATCTGCTTGTCGATACCTTTGAAAGCCCCTGCCATCCACTCTTCAGCGCCACCGAAGAAGGGTTTGGCAGCAGAAGCCGGAGAAACAAAGCCGCCCAGAATTAACCAGGCAGTCGCAAAACCACCAAATAGTCCGAGTAAAGCCCCTGCACTCCAACGACGTTGTTTGCAGAAGCGTTGCAGACCAGCGTAGAAGTTTCCAACTGAGTGCGGGTAGAGCATTGCCAGTCCGCTGAGAGCAGATACCGCAGAGAACGGAGCACCTATCAGCAATAGCTTGAAGCTGGTTAGTACGCCCGCAGATACCAACAGGATCTGAGTACGGGGATGCTGAAAGCTATCGATGAGAGTTGGACGATGGGGTAGTAGAAAGTTCATGTGAGTGAAAAGCCTAAGTCAACAAAGGAACTGAAACTCGATAGACAGCCGAACTAATCAACAGGGAAAACAGACCGATAAGACAAGTGAAATGAACCGTGAAAAAAGAACCGCTAACATAAGTAAAGCCTGATTGATCTAAAAGGTTAATCAGAGAGATTACTGAACAATCGCGAAATATTAAGAAGCTATTGTGAAGACACACAAAATAGATGCTCTAAGAAGCAAAAGCTTTGTGACTAGGAAAGTCTAGGGCTTTTAATAAAAGCATTGATATAGAAAATATTGCTGGAATTTATTCAACTTCTTCGATAATTTCTAGAGAAGTAAAGTTAGAAAATGAGCAAAGTTAGTTATCAGCTAACTTCATTCGCAGTTAGTTAAAGGTTCCTTGATAATTTACGTTTTTCGCAGTTGGACTCTTGCTAAGAGAGATTGGAAATTGCTTCAGGTTGTTAGCTCCCAGAGATACGAGAAAGCGAAGTGCCAGGGTAGTACTTCTGGAGAATTGCCTGGTAGTTATGACCCCGATCTGCAAGGGCAGCAGCTCCCCACTGGCTCATGCCAAACCCGTTGTGGTAAGTATCTGTCAGGGCTTGAGTTGCGGCATATTGAGCTTCAACTACGCCCCCGTTTGAAGTAAGCACTAAGCCCCGTGTCTCAGCAGATGCTCGAACAGTTGTGTTGAATTCAGCAGAAACTCCGTTATAAGCCTGGTTTTGAGGACCAGCCTCTAGGTCGTACCAGACGCTGGCAGGACGGTATCGGAAGGTCAAAGCATAGGAACGAGCCGCGATCGCTTGAGCTTTCAGCGCGTTGGCGTGCCAGCTAGGGTACGACTCACTGCCTACCACACTGGCAGTGTAGTGTTCCAAGTCAACCCAATTCACCGCCAACAATCCCGAAGGACGATTCACCAGCAGGACTCGACCCCGATACCATCGGTTGTTGACTAGCACCAGTCCACCCGCTTGAGGTTGAACAAACACTGCTGACAGCATTCGTTTGCCGTTGACATAAAGACCAGACGCAGTAGATTGAACCGACCAATTCCGCAGGGCTGGCAAAGAAGCCATCAGTCGCCCGTCCATTGACGTGATTGCAGCAGGAGTAGACGCAGCAATCTGAACAGAGGGAGCATTCTTCTCTAGGAGAACGCGCATCTCGACTAGAGGTGAAGGCGATGAAATTCGTTGTGGAGAAGTAGAAGCTGGAGACGTAGCTGCAACTGCTTGACCCGATCGCAATAGCTGTGCAGAACGAGCCACAATCTGATTGATGTTGATGGCATTCCATCGACCGTTCACCTGCTGACGCATCTCGAAGTGCAGGTGAGGTCCGGTAGAGCGCCCGGTATTACCCGATTGGGCAATAACTTCACCCTGTCTAACTGATTGACCGTTGCGAACCAGAATTTCGGACAGGTGACCGTAGAGCGTTTCGACTGAGCCGTTTTGGTGGAGGAGAACAACGGCTTTACCGTAGCCGCCAAACTCACCTTGAAAAATAACTTGCCCTGAAAGGGAGGCAACGACCGGAGTGCCGATTTGAGTTCCCAGATCTACGCCGGCGTGGAGTCTTCCCCAGCGCATTCCATAAGCAGAAGTAGTCGGGACGATTGATAGAAGGGGATAGCGAGGAAATTCTATTCCTGAATTAGTCAGAGCATCAGATGTATCGAGTAGCGAGTTAGCGTCTTCAAGAGGCGAACGGGCTGGAGAAACCGCAGATGAAAAGCCGGGAGAACTAGAAAAGCCTAGTGAGGAAGGAGAAGGGGAAATGGAGGCGCTCGCTAAGTAGCTCTGGGGAACGTAAACTCCAGGGGAAATTGCCACGTAGCCTTGGGGAGTCTTGAGGCGATCTGCATTGGCAGTAGCTATTTGTGCAGAGCGTTCTGCAATAGGGTGCGTTGCAGCTGAATCATTCGGCAAATTCGCTGAGGCGATTAAAAGCTTTGCTTGGGATTGAGGTGCAGACCCCACAAGCTGAACGGCACCCTTTGATGCGGGATGTAGCCGTTGAAGGTCGGACGAAACCTGCTGAGATAGAGGCAAGGTAGCTCTATTTGCGCGTCCCCAAGTTTGGTCTAGGCGACCCTGACTCTGCAAACTGTGAGAAAGCTGCTCAAGTTCGGAGGATTGACCTGCAACCGAAGGCAACGTTGAGACAGGTTTACAATAGGCGTTGACATCTGATGATTGTGAACTGGAACCGACTCGATGATTCAGGGACATTACTTCAGCAGAGTCCTGGAACTCCTTTTGCTGAGCCGTTGCACTGACACAAAAAGACTGGACCAGCATCGAGGCGGTCAGGCAGACTGTAATTGAGAACTTTTTGAGCAGACTCATATCAGGAACAGAGGCGAAGGGCAGGGCAGATCGCCCACTTGGTGACTCCGTAAAAGTACAACAAATATCAAGTGTGACAGTTTAGCAATATTACTGAGGTTTGCGTGGTGTTAGCGCTTGAGAAGCCTAAACCGGGCGATTTACTGATTTGTTACAAAATCGGTTTTTTGTTACGAAATGAAAGCTCCGCTATGTAAGGGTTTCAGAAATCAGAGTGAGGAAATAGCTAGGCTAATATTCGGTCAGGCAGAGAGGGAAAAGTTTGGAGAATCGGCTATTGGGATTTCGTAACGAAAAAGAGACGGGGGGAGAATTTCGTAACGAAAAAGTCGGGCATCAGGAGAATCACTGGAAAAGGGGGAAGATTAAACTGTTAGCCGCAGGGCAATTCCAGCAGTTCTATAGCTGTTCCATAACCTGAATCAAGTGAGATGGGACGAAAAAAGAAGTTCGGTAACGCCTCTAAAACGAAAACTATCAGGATTCCCAGTGAGTTGGTTTCACAAGTGGAAGACTTTGCTGAAAGAATTTCTGGGGAGAGTCTTGAGTGCACCGACGAAAATGGGCAAGTGATTATTTACGATCAAGACGGCTTTACTAAGACGAAAGCACCAGAACTTCAAGATTCTCCTCTTGTTCTTGAACAGGAAGGCAGCGGTGAAGGGTTTCGTGATGAATCTGAAATTGTCGATCTGATCTTTGCCAGTGCGCCACAGGTGTATGAGCGCAGGTCTGAGTCGAGTCAGATTATTGTCCAAGCGCACTCCACTGATCAGGAATCGGGAGTTGGTCTTGCTAAAGAAGATGACGAGGGTCACGTTTGGAAAAACCTTGCCGAAATCCAAGCGGGCTTGAAGGCGATCGCAGAAGGAGTGCAAAATGCTGAAGAGTACAACCGCCTCACCTGGGACTTCCTTCAAGAACTTAAACAGGGCGAGCTAGCGCCTGAGTCAAATATTAAATCGTCAGATGAGCCTATCGAAGAAGTCGTAAGGGAAGTGACCGCAGAGATTGAGGGGGTTAAAGAGACTTCAGTACAGGAAGAACTACCAGATGATGAGATAGATGAAGAGGCAGTCTTTGATGAAGTTGAGAATGAAGTAGACGATGAAGACGAGCTAGAAGACACGACCACCTGCATTATTGCCTCTGAGTTTCTTGAGTTTGACTCCGAACCCACTGTCGAAGAGGCTGTTGAGCAAACCTTGAAAGAGCCGTCAGCCGAAGACACGCAGGTTGAGGCTGCACTTCTAGCTGAGGCTGTGCCTATTCAGATAGAAGAATCGCAACTAGCTCTGCTTCTAGAAGGGTCAGAAGCAGAGCTAGTTGACGAAATAGCACAGGTCGGAGAGGTAGCATCTGAACCCGGCATTAAAGTCCAACTGGTTGCTAGTATCCTTGAACCCTTTGAGTCAGAAACTCAAGAGCCTGTGGTGATCAAGGCAAGCGAGGTTAAAGAAGAGACAGCAGAATTGGAACTCGCACAACGGTTAGACCCCGAAGTTGAGGAAGAAGTCAAAGTCGAATCACCACCTGTAGTAGAACCGTCAATTTCGCATCTGGTAGAGCTTGAAAACAGACAAGTTCCGGTGGTGGAAACGGTGCCAATCGAAGCAGTCAGGGATCAGGGGTCGGTGATCTTTCCCATTCAGGTACCAGCACAACACAGCGAAGTATCAACACTTGGTCAGGAAGCTAAGGACTTTGCTCAGACAGTGTTCGCAGCCTGGAAAAAGCTATCGACTCAGGGAACTGGAGATACGTGGGGAATAGAGATTCCGATCGCAAAGATATATGAGTCTGAGTTCCGGTATCTCCTCGCGGTGAGCTTTCTGGGAAAACTCGATCGCATTCGGGATGTAGAGGTGGTGTGGGGATGCAAAGTTCGGTTTGTGTCGGGCGGTACGTCCACTCACACTGTCGGTAAGGGGCAGTACAGCGCATTGACTTTCGACAGACCCGGTTCATCAGCTAGCTCGATAGGACTGTTAAAACGTGAAACGAAACCCATTCAGCCATTAGTGATCTCAATGCCTACAGACGATTTAAAACTTCCTCCTTTCTCGACTGGTGACCACGTATCAAAGAAACAAGCTGAGGAAATTGCAGAACTGCTCGGGAGCAAGGGGCAAGGTGAACTTCAATCCCGATCGGTGGCAAAAGCTGAGAGACCCAATCTCAAATCCATTCGAGACAGTTTATTGAGCAGGATTAGAAAGGTTTTAGGGAAATACAGTAAATCAGACGTTTAACAATCTAAAAACTTAAAAGCTTAGATTGTTAAACGTCTGGGATAGGACATTAACTAGCTTTACGCTTGTAGTCCTGAATCGTCTTCTCCGCAGCGATCAGGGCGGGAGAGAGAGTCTTTTCATAGAAATCGATTAGAAACCTCTCCCACTCAAGCTTGCCCAGCGCAACCTGATCCAGTGACTTTTCCATCTCAGCAGTGAACTGAGGACGCACAATGTTAGGCAACACGCGATCAAGCACGTCCATCAGCTCCAGTCCCATCGTCGTGACTTCGATCTTAGCCATACCCTTCGCTTTGGGCATCTTGATGTACTCTCGGTCTTTCAAGGTTTTGATGGTGCTGGCATAGGTGCTAGGACGACCGATACCCTTCTTCTCCATTTCCTGCACTAGCTTCGGCTCGGTATAGCGGCCCGCCGCAGAGGTCTGCTTCTGGTCTGCGGACACTTGGGTTAGCTTCAGAGTTTGTCCTTCCTTCAAAACTGGCAGCAAAGAGTCTCCACTTAGGTTATTCCAGTATTTCGTATAACCCGCAAACGCTAGGGATTGACCACGCACTTCCCAATTGGTAGCACCCGCTTGAATTGAGACACAGGTTTTGTTGAGTTGGGCAGGGGCGCTCTGAGTTGCGATCGCTCGTTGCCAGATCAGCGTGTAGAGGGCAAGCTCCTCTCCAGACAGCTTGATTTGTTTGGGGTCTTGATTAATATCGGTCGGTCGAATCGCTTCATGGGCTTCTTGAGCACCCTCTTTATTACCGTGCTTCGCCACTTTGGTAGGCACGTTCTCCGAGTCGTGCTGTTGCAGATACTTCCGCACTGAATCGCAGAAAGTGTCAGACAACGCCACCGAGTCAGTTCGCATATAAGTGATATGACCGCCTTCGTAAAGCTTTTGGGCAACACTCATCGTTTGGTCAGGGCTGAATTTGAGCTTTGAGCCAGCCACCTGCTGCAAAGTAGAAGTTGTTAGGGCAGCCGGAGGATTTTGAGAAGCTTTCTTCGATTCGACCTTGATCACTTGATGGG
>JAYVFW010000370.1:0-10284 GCA_043772715.1 Phormidesmis sp.
GTCTTTGAGTGGTGCTTAGATCATTGGCATAGTGATTATAAAGGTGCGCCAAATAATGGCAATTCTTGGATAGACGAAAACGCTGAAACTAATACTGGGAGAGCGTTACGGGGCGGTTCCTGGGACTTCAATCCGAGGTTTTGCCGCTCCGCCTATCGCTACAACTACAACCCCGCCGACCGCTTCAACATCCTCGGTTTTCGGCTTGTCTGTTGCGTTCCGAGAACTCTTGCAATACCAGAACTGGCAGATGAGAATCTGACGGGCGCGTCTAGGCAAGAGTCCAGATCTGTTCCGGTGATATAGATGCGATCGTAATCTATATCCAAAAATAACCCGCGATCGCACAGCCTAGTAGGGAAACCGAAACGTTGGGCGATCGCACCCAAAATTCTCTCCTAATTTATGTCTCAACTCACTATTATTCATCACCCTGCCACCATTCATTACTTCACCGAAGACCTTGGCAACGGGGTAACAATAGATATGGTGCTAATTCCGTCAGGCAGCTTTGAGATGGGTTCTCCAGACAATGAGCCAGAGCGACGCGATAGCGAAAGCCCTCAGCATACAGTCACGGTGCCGACCTTGTTTATGGGACGATCGCCTGTTACCCAAGCTCAATGGCGACAAGTGGTAAAGCTTCCAAAAGTGAAGGACAATCTAAAGCCAGATCCATCACACTTTAAGGGCGATGACCGCCCGGTTGAGCAGGTTTCTTGGGACGATGCAATGGAGTTTTGTGCGCGGTTGTCTCGCCATTGCGATCGCGACTATCGATTGCCCAGTGAAGCCGAATGGGAATATGCCTGTCGTGCCGGAACCACAACCCCGTTTAGCTTTGGGGAAACGATCGACGCAGAACTGTCCAATTATCAAGCAGAAGATAAAAAATTTGGTGGGACAACTTATCCCGGTAAATATGGGCGAGGCAGATTTGGCGCATATCGAAAAGAGACCACTCCTGTAGAGCAATTTCCTCCAAACCAGTTCGGACTCTATGATATGCACGGAAATGTCTGGGAATGGTGTCAAGATTCTTGGCATGATTCTTACAAAAATGCTCCAGCAGATGGAAGTGCCTGGGAAGACAGGAAATCCTCTTATCGCCTACTTCGGGGCGGTTCCTGGCTCAACGATTCGAGGAATTGCCGCTCCGCCTATCGCTACTACGGCGACCCCGACAACCGCCTCGACTTCATCGGTTTTCGGCTTGTCTGTTGCGTTCCGAGGACTCTTGCGTAGCCCTTTGCTCTTTTGCCCTTTTGCCCTTTGCTCTTTTTTCTTTACCCTTCTTTTCGCGCGTAGCGCGATCGATTTTTCTGCACAGTTTGCAATCTCTACAAAAAGTGTCATGTCGGCATCATTAGAATTCCTGCATGAATAAAATTCTCGACATAAACCACCCTGCGATCGCGCCCCCTAACCCCCAATTCTGGGGGAACCGGAGTTCAAAGTCCCCCAGAATTGGGGGGTTTGGGGGGCGTTCCCGGATTCGTGCAGGAGGTCTACTAGCTAATTTCATACATAGGACAGATTTATCTCTTTCAGCGCCGAGGCTATGCTACTCATGATTCTTAACAGAATAGCCATCTTTAATTGCTAGGAGACTCGATCGTGATTGTTAACCCTGCCAAAGACGGATGGGACGTGATTTACCACCGTGCCCACGCCTTACTCGCTGCTCAAATGGGTGGACAATGGCGCAGAAAAGATGCCCCACTTCGCTTATATGAAACGATCGCGGCAATCTCTCACCACGACGACCTCGAAAAAGAGTGGGAAGAAGACAACATCAGCCCAGTCGGTGCCCCAATGGATTTCACTATGCATGAAGGTACTGACTATAAACTACTCCGCAAGCATTTAGAAGGTGCCCTTTATCGTGGACGCTGGGTGGCGTTGATGAACTCAATGCACCAAAGCCGCTTAGGTGAAAGCAGCCGAGGCGAATCAGCAGAAGCAGACGATTTTTTAGATGAGCAACTAGAAAACCAAAAACGCTGGCGCAAAGAACTCGGCATTTCTAAAGAAGACGCTCAGAGTGCTTACGATTTTATGCAGTGGTGCGATCGGCTTTCTCTCATCCTCTGCCAACAACAACTTCCTGACGACGAACGAGCGCTAGAAATCAGCAAAGGGTCTGACGGAAAGCGCTATGACATTCGACAATTTAGCGACCAGTCAGTTACCGTCGAACCGTGGTGTTTTGAAGACGATCGCTTCATGGTCAACGTCGAAGTATCACACCTGTCGCAAGCCAAATTTGATGACAACGATAGTCTCACGGCTGCCCTTAAAGAAGCGCCTCGTAGCCTTTTAGAGTGGAGATTTGTCAAGGAGAAAGCGTCGTGAATATTGCCCAACTCCAGACTTCTCAAGATCTCGATACCTTCTTTACTAAACTCGTCGCTGACTTGGGAAAATCATTGCAGTGCGATCGCTGTTTCCTCTATCTACGTCACCCACAAACTAAGTTAGGCAGAGTGCCTTTTTGTTGGGTTCGCAGTTCAGAAATTCCCACGGTCTACGATGATCACTGGAAGCCCGAACCCGAATCATTAGCCAGCGAAGACCCAATGTTCGCCGCCGCGCTGCGAACCGATCCCTCGATCTTTGTCGAAGATGTTGAAACGACCGATCCGCAGGTTCTAAACGCGCAGTTTGAACAAGAAAACTTTGGGCATCGCGCCTTGATTCACGGTCATTTATGTCAAGACGGTCAACTGTGGGGCGTTTTGCAGCCCTCCATCTTCGGGCGACCCAGAGTTTGGACAGAGGTCGATCGGAGCGCGATCGCCGAAGTAATCGCTCAAATCACTTCGGTTGCAATCACTTATGTCCAAGCAGCAATAGACCTCCTGCATGAATAAAATTTTCGATATAAACTCTCTCAGATCTCGCTCCGTTTAGGTCAGCTTGTGCTCCCTAAATCCCCCATTCTGGGGGACTTTGAGAAGACTTGCGGTTTCAAAGTCCCCCAGAATGGGGATTTGGGGGGCGTTCCCGGATTCGTGCAAGAGGTCTAATACAAACCGAAAATCTCCCGTAGGACTGAGACACATTAATAATGATTAAGGTTAACTAGATCAGTGTTCTGCACAACATCTTGTGCCCCTGTCTGAACTGCATGAACCACCCGTCCTTCACAAAACCAGCAAGAGTCGATCGCATTTTGGTGGTAGACGACACTCCTGATAACTGCTTGCTGATTCAAGCGATTTTGCAAGACGAGGGCTATGAAGTTGAGCTTTCTGAGAGCGGGAAAGATGCGTTAGCCAAGATTGATCGATCGCCGCCCGACCTGATTCTACTAGATGTAATGATGCCAGGAATGGACGGCTTTGAGGTGACGCGCCGCATCCGTCAAAACCCTGCTTTGCCCTTTATGCCCATCCTGCTGACCACTGCTTATGATCAGCCCAGCGTCGCTCAGGGCTTAGACCTCGGCGCAGATGATTTCATTCGTAAGCCCGTTCACTTTGACGAGCTGCTGGCACGAGTGCGAGCATTGCTGCGACTCAAGCACAGTGTCGATGAGCGTGATCAAATTGCTCGGCAGCGAGAAGATTTCGTGTCTCGTCTGACCCACGATTTGCGAACGCCTTTAGTTGCCGCCGATCGGATGCTTGATCTGCTGATCCAGGGCGTGATGGGTGAATTGTCAGCAGACATACTCGAAATTATGGTGACCATGGTTCGCAGCAACCAAAACCTGCTGACGATGGTCAATATGCTGTTAGAGGTCTATCGCTACGAAGCTGGACGCAAGTCTCTTGTCTTTTCACCCGTTAACCTCGCAGAGATGCTGAATGAAGTCATTGAAGAGCTTTCTTCGCTTGCGATCGATAAAGGGCTAGCGCTCGATTTTCACCCTGACCCGACAGTTGATTCTAAGATTAAGGGCGATCGAATCGAGCTACATCGAGTTTTCACTAACTTGATTGGCAATGCCATTAAGTTCACTGATGAAGGCACGGTGAACGTTCAGATCTCTTTAATTGATGAGAATTCTGACAACCCTCAAGTCGAAGTCAGAATCAAAGATACGGGCCCCGGCATCCCATTAGAGGAGCAGTCAACGCTGTTTGAAAGCTTTTCTAGCGGGAAACACAAACGTGCTGGCAGTGGGTTAGGTCTGCAACTGTCTCGTCGCATTGCGGAAGCGCACAACGGCACGGTCAGCGTTGAGTCAGAGGTTGGGAAGGGTAGCTGCTTTATCATCAGATTACCGACTGGTTAAACCAACGCATTGAATTAACGTCAGTTCGATGCGCTCTAATAAATCGCCCAACCCCAATTCTAAGGAAGCCGAAGTTCAAAGTCCCCCAAAATGGGGGATTTAGGGAGCAGAAGCCGCTGACAACATCGTCCGTCAAATCCACGTAGGAGCAGTTTTCCCTAGTTTGCCTGGTGGGTTTGGGTAGGCACGGGGGCACTACCCCTACGGTCAACCAAAATTTAATTTATTGTATCTAGCGATCGCTATATCGTTCTTCTGCCCAGGGTTCTCCACGACGGTGATAGCCGTTGCGCTCCCAAAAGCCGAGTTCTTCGTGCGTCAAAAACTCTAGCCCATTGATCCATTTAGCACTCTTCCAGGCGTAGATGTGGGGCACCACTAGCCGCATCGGTCCACCATGCTCTGCTGGGAGCGGCTCACCAAAAAGTGTGTGAGCGAAAAAATTCTCTTCTCTCAAGAAGTCATCCATTGAGACGTTTGTGGTGTAGCCGCCATAGCAATGTTCTAAAACATACTTGGCGGCGGGGTCTACCTCAATGTGCTGCATAAAATCGGTCACTTTCACCCCTGTCCACTGCACGTCGAGCTTTGACCAGGTGGTGACACAGTGAAAATCGGCGGTGAAATCGCTTTGGGGCAGATTCATAAAATCTGACCAGCTAAAGGTTTTTTCTTGCGCCAATCCCCAAACTTTAAACTGCCAGGTTGCTTGATCGACGGGCGGCGTGTCGCCATAAGTCAGCACCGGAAACCCATTGGTCAAATGCTGACCGGGAGGCACCCGATCGCCATGTTCTGCTTCTGGTTTGCGAAAAAACTTTCCCAGCATTGCTTTTTTCCTACAAAGTCTTTCTCTAACTGTGTAGCAAACTGTCTGTGATTATGTCTCTTCTCAAAGAATGATGAATGATGAATTGACGGTTTCGCATTCATCATTCATCGCCCTATTCTTCTTCTTCAGTCTCTTCATCGGTGGGGTAGACAAAGCCTTGAGCGCGTCCGGTCAAAATCGACTTGCCGATCGACAGTGCCTTCTGAGCTTGCACTCTGGCTTTGGCTTTCCAGGTGGCTTTGCGCTTATCACGCTTAGATTTAGAGGTTTTCTTCTTAGGAACTGCCATGAGTTTAGACCGTGGTCGTTTTTAGTCAACTTTCCTATCCTACGCTATTTCTCGACTTGTAGCGATCGAGCGGCTGACAGAAGTTTTTAGAAAATAAACTTGCTTTTTAGTACGCCTGTACTGTTAATATAAAACAAACGTATTATTAAAACCTTTAACGACTTGAAACACAAGACTCAGTTGTCTTTTCGTCACTCTCCTTTTCTCGCCCTCTAGCCCCCCAGGAGAAAGACTATGAAATACCGACGCTCTCGAAGACAGTCTGTGAAGTATTTGCTAGCAGCAGGCACCTTCGTCGCACTGGCAGGAATGTTAATCAACCCTCGCGATCTGTTAGGAGCCAAAGCGCCCAAAGATCTCTGTCAAGAAACTGTAAAGCCAGGAGCTAATCTCTCTAGAGAGCGGTTGACTCAATTGCTCACCGTTTCAGAAGGCGATCGCAAAGACAAAGTGCGATCGATCATCAAAGAACCTTACTGCACCTTAGCCACGGTGGAAGTGCGAAAAGGGGAGAAGTCCGATCGAGAGGCTTATCCCCTTGCATTTGATCCGCAAACTTGGGTCATCGTTCTCTACGAAGGGAATGAATATCGAGGCTATGCGTTTAGTTTTCGCAAATAGGAGTAGGGACATGGCACGCCGTGTCCCTATTAAAAAAACGTCAGTTCGATGAGTTCTCTCACTGCGTTATTTAGCGCTCCAGCCCCCTAAATCCCCCAAGATTGGGGGGACTTTGAACCTAAATTCTGGGCTTGAAGTCCCTCAGAATTGGGGGATTTAGGGGGCAACCCGGATTGGCAACCGCAGCGAAAAGCTTCATCGAATTCACGTTAAAAAACCATTTATCTGCCATATTGCCGGGACACGGCGTGCCATATCCCTACGGGTCGATCTTTTTTTCACCTGACTAAACTATGAAAAAATTTCTGCTTGTTGCCGTTGGTTTGATGACCATGGTTTTTGGCTTTGCTAAAGTTGCTCACGCTTCTCAGAGCGGAACTTTGGACTTTGACACCACGATTAGCGCAAAGCACAACTCCGTAGAAACTGCTGCGACTAGCCATCCAGTCAATTCTCCTCAAAATTCCTCCACTGTTCAATCAAAAAATCCTGAACTGAGTTTTAGTCCTCCTAAACCAGCCAGAGAGATTAAAAAAAAGAAGACAGAAAGAAAATCTGTGGCAAAACGTCCTCTATTGCAGGCTGATGCTGCTTCTTTTTTAGCTGATAATGCCGATGCGATTTTTGAAGGCGGCAGTAACTCGATCGTCGCAAAAACCGTCGGACACGCTGAAGGCACGCGATCGCTCAATGGCAGCAAAACTCGTGCTTATTATGGGCACGTTGACCCCGGCAATGGGGTCTGGAATTTGGGCAGCTTTTCTTATCAGCACTGTGATGCAAGCTGCACCCCTGATGAAGCCGACGATCGTCAACTTCGTCGCCTTCGCAGTCAGAGCCAGATGCTCAAACAAAGAGCCGAGAACAATGGCATTCGCATGACGTTAGAAGAAAGACTCAACGGCATTGACTTGGCAAATCAGGCCCCTTTAGCCGCATTAGATCAAGGGGGCTATATCGATTGGCTAAGAGCCGCTCACCAAAAAGGATTGGCTGGATCAAGTGCTGTTTTGTGGGCGCGGACGTATTCGTTTCTCAACCCTAGAACTCAGACGTGGGATGCGCCAGGGCTGGGAAATCGCTATGACAGCATTGCTTATGATCAAGAGCGGCGCAGAGACGCGATCGCTCGTGCCCTAGAAAATCACTATAGACAGCAGTCTCAAGTTGCAACGTCAGATGCAATGCCATCAACAATGGCGCAGTTAAAATGACGCTAAGGATCGGGGATTAAATAACCTGTAAAACTCGTAATCAAATCTCTTGATCGTCATGGCTGAGATCTTCGCCCCCTAAATCCCCCATTCTGGGGGACTTTGAAACCGGGCATCTTGGCTCAAAGTCCCCCAGAATCGGGGATTTAGGGGGCACAAGCTGACTCAAACGCAGCCATCAATGAACTTATCTACACTCTAGTTGAGTCCGAGAAGTTGCACCTTAATAAATCCACGATCCTAACGAAATTGGGAGGACATCTTAATGCCCATCACGCCCCAGGTGACAAAGAACTGCCGATATAACTCTTGACCCGCAGTAGTGAGATCGCCATCAGCCTCGATTTCACCTCCCTCGATCAGCGTGCCGTGATCGCTCCGAAAACAAAGCTTCTGTTCTCCCGTTTCGCTAGTTTGAATAAAGAGTTGCCCGATCGCTAACGTTTGCCCAGACCCACTCGAAATTGTAAATCGCATCGCATGAGTATTGTGAATGCCATCGCTTATTGTGACAGCGATCAGACAAGTTGTATGCTGATCACAGCCTGATTTGCGCCTACATTATGTCTGTTCCGTCTTTAACGATCGATACAATTTGGGCGATTCTCGACGACACGCTGGACGATGACACCGTAAATCGTTTGGTTTGGCATTCTTTAGGCTATCGACAAAGTGACGAAACCTGGACTAGTGAAGGAGTCGATCCCGCATGGAGCGAGGTTTATCCGCAGCCGCCTGATTTTATTGCGAGTCGCCCAGCAGTGGTGAAATTGACGCGATCGATTCCGGCTGAAAATAAGCAACTCCTTAAAGAAGAGCTGGGATTTGCAGGCTATGAAGTCGGTGAACTCGTGCCGCGCAAAACCCGACGAGCGACGATCGCCAACTGGTTATTGAGCGATCTACAACTCAAAGGCATTGACGACTAAACTAGAGGCAAGCTTGATCATTGGTGAGCAATATGGTTCTCAGCAGCCAACCTGACACTCCTATCTTTCCGCCTGACGAGTTATTGAGCGACGAGCCACCTTTGGAAACTACTCGACATCTTAAACAGCTAATTGTGTTGTTAACTTGCTTAGAGCGGTTGTGGAGCGATCGCCACGACTTCTTTGCGGGGGGCAATCTGAGCATTTATTACAGCATTCGCCAACGCAAATCTGAAGACGTGAGAGGGCCTGATTTCTTTGTGGTGTTAGACACTGAGCGGCGCGATCGTAAAAGCTGGGTGGTTTGGGCTGAAGATGGCAAATATCCTAACTTTATTCTTGAAGTTCTCTCTGACAGCACGGCCCAGGTCGATCGCGGCTTAAAAAAGCAGTTATATCAAGACGTGTTTCGGACTCCTGACTATTTTTGGTTTCATCCCTACACATTGGAGTTCAAGGGCTTTAAGCTCAACTATCGGCAATACGAGGCAATTGAACCCAACGATCGAGGCTGGCTTTGGAGTGATGAATTGCAGCTATTTCTAGGAATCTTGAATGAGCAGCTACGATTCTTTACGTCAGAGGGAGCGTTAGTTCCGACTCCCGAAGAGGCTGAAATTCAAGAGCGGCAACGAGCCGATCAAGCTGAAGCGCAAGCAGCAATTTTTTTGAGGAAGCTACAAGAGCTAGGAATCGATCCGGCTGATCTATAAAATTCACAAGTTAGGGAGGATGAACAATGGCGATCGAACGCAGAATGTCTCGAAGTATGTTTTTACCCAGCGAAGAAGTGGTGCTTCGTCAAGTGTGTTTTACGCCGGGAAGAGTGTTTCAGCCCGGAAAATACATCACCGGAGATTTACCCGATGTGGCGTTTGACATGGGTTTAGTTGATCGGCTGCCACCCGTGCGCGGCAAAAATGCCGAAATTCGCCCCGATGAGCCACCACAGGAATCATGACGCTGAATGCTTACGCCTGGATTGAGCAATCTCTGGCAACGATTCATAAAGCTGGCTGGCATCGTTCTGTAACGACGATCGATCGCCCTGGTACAATCGTACAAATTGAGGGAAAATCATTTCTCAACTTTGCCAGTAATGATTATTTAGGATTGGCAGGAGACGATCGTTTAATTCAAGCTGCGATTGCTGCGACTCAAACTTATGGAACGGGAAGCACTGGATCTCGATTAATCACGGGACATCGTGAACTGCATCGGGAATTAGAATGCGCGATCGCACGTCTTAAACAAACTGAAGATGCCATCGTCTTCAGTTCTGGCTATCTGGCAAACTTGGGCACGATCGCGGCGATCGTCGGCAAACGCGACTTGATTCTCTCCGATCAATACAATCACTCCAGCTTGAGAAGTGGCGCGATCGTCAGTGGTGCGACCCGTCTAGACTACGCTCATTGCGATATGCGAGATTTGCGAACCAAACTCACGCAACAGCGTTCTCACTTTCAGCGATGTCTAATTCTCACTGACACCGTTTTTAGCATGGATGGCGATCTTTGCCCATTGCCACAACTGCTCGATTTAGCAGACGAATTTAATTGCATGGTGTTAGTCGATGAAGCACACGCAACGGGAGTCATGGGCAGAACGGGCGCAGGTTGCGTAGAACACTTTGAATGCACAGGACGATCGCTGATTCAAATGGGAACGCTGAGTAAATCATTAGGCAGCTTAGGCGGTTATGTAGCGGGTTCTGCAACGCTAATTGATTTTCTTCGCAATCGTGCCGCTAGCTGGATTTATACAACAGGACTATCCCCCGCAGATGCAGCCGCCGCAATTGCAGCGATCGCGATCGTGCAACACGAGCCACAACGCAGAGAGAAACTCTGGCAAAACGTCGCATTATTCAAACAATTAATCAAACAGCACTCCTTAGAACTTCTGCCGTCAGAGTCTCCGATCGTATGTTTGCCATTATCAGACGTAGAAACTGCTTTACGAGTCGGGCAAACCCTCAAAGATGCGGGCATTTTTGCGCCTGCGATTCGTCCCCCAACGGTGCCCATTAGCCGCATTCGCATGACGATCATGGCAACCCACGATCGTGAGCATATCGAACAATTAGCCAGCTTATTAACGTCAGTTTGATGAGTTCTCTCACTTCGTTACTCAGCGCTTCAGCCCCCTAAATC
>JAYVFW010000371.1:0-3506 GCA_043772715.1 Phormidesmis sp.
TTGTTTCTATGGTATTTACTCTAACATCAATGGTAGTTCGGGTGTATTATATAAGGACTTTGATTTACTCGCTTCATGCTCGATTTCACAGGAAAAACCATCTTAGGCATTGACCCCGCGATCGCTACGATCGGATACGGGGTAATTCGAGATAGCGTAGTGCTTGATTATGGAGTCATCAAAACGTCAAAAGACAGTCCAATTTTTGAGCGGCTGAAGCAGATTCACGACGATATTTGTGAGTTGTGTCAGGCACTTAAGCCAGACGTGGCGGCGCTAGAAATGCCATTTTTTACGCGAGAAAACACAAACGCAGGAAAGGTGCTGCGGGCGCTAGGAGTGATTGAGTTGGCGCTGGGAGAATGTGGATTAGGGTCGCCAATCTTTTTGCACCAATCGCAAGTCAAATCAGCCGTATCAAAATATGGAGCCGATAAATCAGAGATTCAGCGAGCCGTGATGATGATTTTTAGCTTGTCAGAAATTCCCAAACCCGATGACGCGGCAGATGGATTGGCGATCGCTTACGCTGCCCAAATCGGCATGAGCGCCAATATTAAATAGCCCTGCTCACCAAGGCAACCGGCTACCATCCCAAGAAAAGAATTCACCGCTATCGCCTTGTTTTAACTGATCGAGAACGGTTAACAACTGCTGAACTGTGCAATCGACCGAAAACAACTTCTCAGGGGCAACATTGCGCTGAAACGGACGAGATAGCTGCGTGTCAGTCGTGCCGGGATGCAGCGTGACCACAATCGTGCTGGGGCAGGTGCGCCGATATTCGATCGCGACCGTTCGCATAAACATATTCAGCGCGGCTTTAGAAGCGCGATAACCATACCAGCCGCCTAACTCGTTGTCGCCAATGCTGCCAACCTTAGCGGAAATTGTTGCAAAAATAGCGCGGTAGCGATGTTTAAACAACGGCTGGACGTGCTTGGCTAACATGACTGCACCCAAGCTATTCACTTGAAAATAGCGCAGCAGTTGCTCGGCGTTGAGGTGTCGCAAACTCTTTTCGGGTTGCATCGCCCCGTCATGCAGCAGACCAACGCAGTTAATCACCGTATGCAGCGTTGTTGTCTCGGTTTGAATCGTTTGCATCACGGAGGCAATTTGCGATTCTTCGGTGATGTCCATTTGTAGGCAGTGCAACCGACGATCGACGATGGCAAACAATTCTGGCGATGGAGTGCGATAAGTGGCGTAGACTAGATCGGCGCGATCGCCCTTGAGAAACTGCCGCACAAACTCTAAGCCAATTCCCTGACCTGCTCCGACAATTAGCGCAGTTTTTGGGTCGCTCATTGCAGCACTGGTATAAAAAGCGCTCTGAGTATATCATTCAACTTTATGAAAAAGAGCATTCTAAAACTCGATTCATAAGAAAAGCTAAACTCTGGTGTCATCTTCTACCATTGGGAGGTAGCGTGATCATCAATGGGTGTGGGTGATCTGCGAATAGAAACCTCCTGCTTTGGTAAACGGCAATCAGAATGAAACCACGATCGATTTTTCTAGCATTTTTACTTGGGCTGCTTCTAGTTATGGTGCCTCTGGGTTTCCGCCAATGGTTGCCGGATCAAATGAACGCTCAAACTCCCCCGGCAGAAGCCCCTAAAGAGGCTCCTAAAAAGACTCCAGTAGCGGAAGAAGACAGTGAGCCAGAAAAGCCTCAGTTCAAACCCTTTGACGAAGTGATACACGGAGCGACTCGATCGCAGGGGCTGTTTGCTCTCTACCAAAACAAGAAAACAGGAAAGCTGTTTGCCGAAATTCAGCCCGACCAATTAGAGCGCAATTATCTCGCCGCCATGACGCTCGAATCGGGTCTGGGAGAACGAGGAATTTATAGTGGCTTGCCGCTCGGCGACTTTCTCTTCACCTTTCGTCGCGTCAATAACGGCATTCAGTTTGTGATTCCTAACACGTTTTTTCGGGCCCAAGCCGGGACTCCGATGGCGCGATCGGTCGATCGCTCCTTCAGCGATTCGGTGTTAGAAGTTTTACCCATTCGCAGCATTCACCCTCAGCGAAAAAGTATTCTGGTTGATCTGACTCCGTTGCTATTAAGCGATCTGCCCGGACTGACTCCAGTGCTAGCCAGCTATCTTAAAAGCAGCTATACGATCGATGCCAGCAAATCCTATCTGAGTAAAGCAAAAGCCTTTCCGCTTAACGTTGAGATTGAGTCAATTTTTGGCTTTTCGGGTGGCGAGGGCGAGGGCGCGATGCCCAGCTACATTGCTGCCCTGCCCGACAGCCGATCGTTTAATTTGCGCGTTCGCTATAGTCTCTCTAAACTGCCCGAAAAAAATGGTTACCGTCCCCGGTTAGCCGACGATCGCATCGGCTATTTCATCAGCGCTTTTAAAGATTTAGACGACGACACACCGCGACAAGCCTTTGTTCGCTACATCAATCGTTGGAATCTGGAGAAAAAAGACCCAGCCGCCGCAATCTCTGCACCCAAAAAGCCGATCGTGTTCTGGCTCGAAAACACCATTCCCGTGGAATATCGCGATTCTGTCAAAGAAGGCGTTTTGCTGTGGAATCGTGCCTTTGAAAAGATTGGGTTTAAAGACGCGATCGCAGTGAAGCAAATGCCCGACAACGCCAATTGGGACCCCGCAGACGTGCGCTACAACACGATTCGCTGGTTCAACTCGACCGATGCTATTTTTGCAATGGGGCCGTCGCGAGTTAACCCACTCACAGGCGAGATCTTGGATGCAGACGTGATTGTGTCAGCCGACTTTGTGCGATCGCTCAAACAAGACTATCGCAGCCTTGTTGAGCAAAATCAGATGTCAACCGCGCCCTTTGCCGCCCACATGACCGGAAACGCTAACCTCTGCAACTATGGCATGGCGGCGCGATCGCTCAAGCGACATTCAGCAAAAACTGCACAACCTGCTGTCTCAAAACTGCGGTTTGGTTCTCACTTAGGAAACTATCAAGACCTTTGCTATGGGATAGACTCAGCCAAACAATTTGCAGTCGGCAATATGGCGTTATCGATGTTTCAAAACGTCTTGCCGAGCAGTCCTGAAATGAAAAACTATGTGCATGAATTTGTGCGCGAATTAATCGCCCATGAAATCGGACACACCTTGGGGCTGCGGCATAATTTTCACGGCAGCGCCATGCTCAAGCCAGAAGACCTGAACAACACAGCGATCACTCAAAAAAACGGACTTGTTTCCTCCGTGATGGACTATAACCCAGTTAATTTGGCTCCTCAGGGCACCAAGCAGGGTGACTTCTTCACCTCGGTGATCGGACCTTATGACGAATGGGCGATCGAGTATGGCTATACGCCGATCGATGCGATCGTGCCCCAAGCCGAAACGCGCATCCTCGACAAAATTGCTCAACGGGCACCAGAGCCATCCCTCGCTTATGCCACCGATGAAGATGTCTCTGCTTTTCTTGACCCCAAGGTGAATGCGTTTGATTTAAGCGGCGATTTACTCACCTACACGCAATGGCAAATGGATAAC
>JAYVFW010000372.1:0-3500 GCA_043772715.1 Phormidesmis sp.
CGAAACCGAAGGCATGATCGGCTACCTGATCGAACAAGAACTCCGCAATCACCTGCCCGATCGCCAAGTTGTAACTCTGTTGACTCAGGTTGAAGTGGATGCCACTGATCCGGCTTTTGCCCACCCCACCAAGCCCATTGGCGCTATTTACACGCAGGCTGAAGCAGAACAGCTTGCCGCCGAACGAGGATGGGCGATCGCGCCCGATGGCAATGCCTACCGCCGAGTTGTGCCTTCACCAGAGCCTCGTCGAATTATCGAACTGGGTGCAATTCAGATACTTGTCCAAGCGGGAGCGCTAGTGATTTGTGTGGGAGGCGGGGGCATTCCAGTGGTCACAACCCCCACAGGGGCAATTCACGGCGTAGAAGCGGTTATCGATAAAGATTTGGCGGCGGCATTGCTGGCGACATTGCTGAAGGCAGAAGCGTTGCTACTGCTCACCGATGTTGATGCCGTTTACACAAACTGGGGAACGCCAGCAGCCCAACCGCTTCATTGCGTCTCTCCAGAACAGTTGCGGCGTGACTCATTTGCACCTGGTTCAATGGCTCCCAAAGTAGAAGCGTCCTGTCGGTTTGTCGAGCAGACCGGAGGCATCGCGGGAATTGGACGGCTAGAGGATGCAGCAGCAATTTTGGCAGGTGAGGCAGGAACGCTAGTGCAAGGATGAAAACTCAGCCTGTTCGATCGTGCCCTGGAAGAATTCAGCGTATTGCTCTGAGCCAAACCACCAGCCCCACTCACTTTTGAGGGAATCGTGAAGCTGCCAAAAGTTCGTTCTATATCAATTTTGCCGCCCATTAGAATGTATGCCCAACTGCCGTCTTGGGTTTGATTACCCCAGCGCAGGGCATAGCTTTCTAACAGCTTGCGAGAAAAACTAGGATCAGTAGAATACTAATACTAATCAAAATACCTTTGATCACGAAGACCTCCCATCATCCCAGCGATGTTTATCTAGGCGTTCTTTTTTCGATTGGTTAAGGTATTGCGTAGCTTCGCAGCAATTAGCGGCGCAAAGGTGAGAATAACAAGTCCAATTACCATTAAGCCACCCTGAGACAAATTATAGTCAGACAGAATCCGTTCCCAGGAATAGCCTAAAATTAATCGTCCTAAGCCAACGTCAAATGCCAGGGTTAAGACCGTCCACAACACGCCAATTTTTAACAATTGAGACCGTGATGCCTGAAGCCATGTCACAAAGAGAGTAGCGATTGCTAATATTAAAACAACACCTGTAAAAAACGAGACTTGACGAGCTGGGAGCTCGCCAATTAGGGGCGCAAGCCATAACGTTCGAGCCGTGCCATGCAGCGTTTCGGCAAGGATGATCACAAACCAAACGACAACCCCTTTGAGCCAGACTATCATTACTTTCACCTTTGTGGATACCAGGTTTGATACCATTGCTGCATTTGTTCGATCTCAGCACTTTGACTGCGAGCGATCGATTGAGCCAGATTGCGAATCTCAGGATGAGGAATCATTTGCACAATGAATTCCCGATCAAAGTCCGCAGCGTTCTCTAAAGCATTGAGATCTGTACCCATCGATCCCCTGCCCACCTGTCCTCTACCCATCATTCCAGGTCGTTGGGAGGGTGATGTTACTCCATTACGCCGCATCATCCCTGTTTTGAAGTTACATATTTTTACATTTGCAGCATTACTTGGGTGCGATCGCTCATACTCACAAGTTCCTCAAACTCTTCTTTTATAATCGAGAGTAGAGCTTCAGGAATAAAGGCAATATCTAATGCTGCTCCTCAACGCTTCATTGAATGCCCTGAATGACTGGAGGAAACAATTTTATGGTGCAAGCAACAGTCGCTCAATTATCTCTGCACTCAAAAACACACGCATTTGTATTGCCTCTCAAGGATGTTGGGATTACAGACATCTCGATCGTTGGCGGCAAGAATGCATCATTGGGAGAAATGCTGCAACAACTTTCTCCAAAAGGCATTAGCGTACCCGATGGCTTTGCCACAACTGCCCATGCCTACCGCTACTTTATTCAGGTGGCAGGGTTAGAAACAAAGCTGCGTCACTTGTTTGCTGAATTGAATGTTGAAGATATGCTGAACCTGCGGCAAGTGGGTAAACAGGCGCGATCGCTGATTCTGCAAACGCCATTTCCCCATGAGTTGCAAGCCGCGATCGCACAGGGATATCAAACGCTGTGTGAGCAGTATGGTGCAGACACCGATGTTGCGGTGCGTTCTAGCGCTACGGCGGAAGATCTGCCCGATGCTAGCTTTGCTGGGCAGCAGGAAACTTATTTGAATGTGCATGGTGTTAAAGCAGTTCTGGAAGCCTGCCATAAGTGTTTTGCGTCTATCTTCACCGATCGCGCCATTTCCTATCGGCAAATTAAAGGGTTCGATCACTTTAATGTGGCGCTTTCAGTCGGTGTACAAAAAATGGTGCGTTCTGATCTGGCAACTTCGGGTGTGATGTTTTCGATCGATACCGAGACGGGCTTCAAAGATGCGGCTCTGATTACCGCCGCTTATGGCTTGGGTGAAAATGTAGTACAGGGAGCCGTCAATCCCGATGAATACTTAGTGTTCAAACCTACGTTAAAACAAGGATTTCGTCCCATTTTAGCGAAGCGATTGGGCAGCAAAGAGATCAAAATGATTTATGACTTGGGCGGTTCCAAGTTCACCAAGAATATTTCTGTCTCTCCAGAGCAACGACAACAATTTGCAATCAACGATGACGACATTTTGACGTTGGCGCGGTGGGCATGTGAGATTGAAGATCACTACTCCAATGTTCGCGGTGAGTACACGCCAATGGACATTGAATGGGCAAAAGATGGCGTGACTAATGAACTCTTTATCGTGCAAGCACGTCCAGAAACAGTGCAATCACAAAAGGCGAAAAACGTTTTACGGAACTATGAGCTAAAAGAAAAAAGTAACATCTTGGTGAAAGGACGTGCCGTAGGTGAAATGATTGGTCAAGGCAATGCCAGAGTGATTCTAGATGTCCATGAAATTGATCAGTTTCAACCAGGTGAGGTCTTAGTAACAAACCGGACTGACCCAGATTGGGAACCGATTATGAAACGAGCAAGTGCGATCGTGACCAATCAGGGTGGGCGCACCTGCCATGCGGCAATCATTGCTAGAGAAATGGGCATTCCGGCGATCGTTGGCTGTGGTAACGCTACCGCTGCTTTGCAACCAGGACAGGAGCTTACCGTTTCGTGTGCTGAAGGTGAGGAAGGGCGAGTTTACAGCGGTCTACTGCCATTTGAAGTCAAAGAAGTAGCATTGGAAAATTTGCCTCGGACTCGTACCCAAATTTTGATGAATGTGGGCAATCCAGAAGAGGCGTTTAGCTTATCTGCTTTTCCCAATGATGGCGTTGGCTTAGCCCGCATGGAATTTACAGCGGTTTTCAATTATATGTAGTACAGTAAGTAGTCCGTGTCAATAGAAGAAATGCAGGCGTATCCCACTAGCTTTCGAGAAAAAGTCGTGC
>JAYVFW010000373.1:0-3493 GCA_043772715.1 Phormidesmis sp.
CATAATAGTTGGGGGAGCGCGTTGGCGACGAAGACACTCTATCGAACGTGAGGCGATCGCAGCAAAAATTGGGTGCGATCGTTAGAGTACAAAGCGAGAACGTCAAAGCTGGCAGCCGTGCCGTGCCAGCACACAAATTTTGGTCTTATATTTAACGTCAGTTCGACGAGTTTTTCGCTCCGTTTCAGTGGTTTCAGCCCCCTAAATCCCCCATTCTGGGGGACTTTGAACCGAAAATTTTGGCTTGAAGTCCCCAGAATTGGGGGATTTAGGGGGCGAAAGGATTCAGCCTCGACAGACAGATTCATACTTCGATTCAGCAACGCCCACAATTCTAAGCGGTTTTAAAGAAGCGGATGATCTCGCGCACATGGTCGAGAAACTGTCCGTCAGTGGTGAGTTGAGCGATCGCTTGTTTTGCCTCACGAGACAAGCGATCGTGGTCGGCTTGATTGGTCGATCGTAAGTCTGCTTGACTCGCCGCCACACTGGTCAGATCGTGACGAATCGCATCCGATTGACGCTGCTGAATAGACACCCAAGCACTCGGATCTTCGGGATCGAGTTGAGAGGCTAACCGCTCCACCGTTGCCTCTAGTTGCTGAAATCGGCTCCGCAGCTCGATCACGTCTTCGCGCGGATATCGAAACTGCTGGCGCAGCATCGCAATGCGAGTTGCAAAATACTGGTAAGTTCGCACTGCCGGACGAAGCACCGTCAACAGCAACGCCGCCCCAGAACTGACGTAGCCAACTTGACTGATCCCCGTAGCCGCCAGTCCATACAATCCAATGGCTGAAAGAAGGTGTAGCGCAATCACCACCCAGCCCGATCGCTGGGCAACGACTCGAATGTATTCAACTTGTCGTGGATCAACCGGAATGCCTTTCTCGTCAGAGAGCGCTGCTTCTGCGATCGCTTCCTTCGCATCAAAGTAAATGTTCCACGGAACGGTAACGATCGCCAGCAGCCAGCCAAAACTCGCTGCCGCGATCGCCCAATCCACAAAGCTCCCCGTCGGAATCTGCAACCAGTGCAGCCCGCCAAACAGCAACAGCAAGAGTGTCACAAATCCAAAACTCAAGCCAAGGTAGCTAGAATACATCACAATTTTCTCAAAGATCGTTGTCTCGATCGTGGTTGGGAAAACCGAGATGGTTAGGGAGTTTGTGCCACTTCCGAGAGTTTCCTAATCGATCGAGATCGACTGAGGACTGTTGCCGTTGTGAATGCCACTGCTAGAAGTTGGGTAAGCAGTCGTGCCTGTCTGCTGGTCTAACCAACTTTTAACCGGGTCGTCAGCCAAACTCAAGCGCAGCAGCCCAGAGACTAGCCCGCCAAAGAAGGCAACCGGCTGCTGAGTGATTTCTTTGAAAATGGGCGAGAGTTCATCAAAGAACATAATTAGAATTCCTTCAGGCTGAATTTAAGATTCTTTTTGGATGGTAGCGCGTCTGTGAGATGAGTGGCGATAAACCAACTGGCTGATTTTCCAAACATTCGGTGAAAGCGTTCGGCAGATAAACCAAGCGAGATAAGATAGAAACTGGTCTATCGTGCCACAAGGGGTGTCACCTGTGCTGAAAGCGCTGATTACTGACTTCAAAATCATTTTCGATCGTGACCCTGCCGCCCGAAATTGGCTAGAAGTCTTGTTTTGCTATCCGGGTTTGCAAGCGTTAGTTCTTCATCGCTTCGCCCACTGGCTTTACTCGCTGGGGTTGCCCTTCGTGCCTCGGTTTATTTCCCATCTCGCTAGATTTTTGACTGGAATTGAAATTCACCCCGGAGCCACGATCGGCAAAGGAGTCTTCATCGATCACGGCATGGGAGTTGTGGTTGGTGAGACAGCGATCGTCGGTGACTATGCGCTGATCTATCAAGGTGTTACCCTCGGTGGAACAGGCAAGGAAAGCGGCAAACGCCACCCAACTCTAGGCGAAAACGTCATCGTTGGTGCCGGTGCCAAAGTGCTGGGCAACCTGCAAATTGGCAACAATGTACGGATTGGGGCAGGGTCAGTGGTGCTGCGAGATGTGCCTTCTGATTGCACCGTTGTGGGAGTTCCTGGTCGGATTGTCTTTCGATCGGGTGAGCGCGTTGAGCCTCTAGAACACGGGCGACTTCCCGATTCTGAAGCTCAGGTGATTCGCGCACTCGTCGATCGCATCGAGTCGTTAGAGCAGCAGCTTCAACTCGTGCAAACTCGTCAATCACTGGCGGTTTGCTATGCAATGGCAGCGGTGAATCCTGAAGAAGCGGTTCAAAATCCGTCCTCTTTAAATTCACCAACCCAGGGAACAGAGGCTCCTTTACCTAAATGCCAATTGAGCAACCGTGTCATCGACGAATTTTTAGACGGTGCCGGGATCTAACGGCACAGATTGTGTAATAAATGCAGCGGATGGCTGATTTGTGGGGATCACAGGTTAGCCATCCGTTAACTCTTTTAAAAGTCGAACACCCTATAACTTCATCTTAGATTTAAGAAAATCCTAAAGTGTAAAGAACCGATAAAGAAAGTTTCGCGGTAGATACGGAGAGCGTCTAACCTCCTGTATTGTACTCGCATTCGATCTGTTGCACCTCTCATCAAAGTTTGGATCTTATGTCTTTACTAGATGCATTACGATTTGACCCCTTTAATCAGATTCGGCAAGGGTTGCTGAAGGGGAAGCTTTTTGTGGCATCTGTTTTGCTAATTCAAACTGTGGCAGCCGTGCGAATCCCTGGAGGCTTGACTCCCCCTTAAACATTGGACTCACTTCATTCCTGTCAATGTTTATCGATCGTGAGAAATTTGATCCTAGTCATTCGCTCTCTGTGAGAATCTTGAATAATTTTCTCTATTAATCAAATGATAGACAGTTTGTCAACCAAGACGTTTGTCCTGTAAGTATTTAGTGTCTGGTGCTTAGATCAGACAAGACTCATTTATCACTTTGCTGACAGCAGTTAGCGCTGTTTCAGGCTCATCTATTCGAGTCAGAGTTGTAACGATTTTGTTTTTATTTCGTTGCTTAGACTATTTAGATTATCTTGACGGTGCTGATATTTCGCTATTGCTAAAAGCGTTGTATTAAGTGAGTTTGACATTTGTACTTACTGTTTATTCACTTCAAGATTCTTGATTGCTGAACTGTTCTACAACTTTCTTGCACATTGATTTTCTAAACAAGGTGATGAAGCGGCTTCCAAGATTTATGCGGGAGGTCTACATTCTGGAATTGCAACTGTGTTTTGAATTTGACCGTTTTTTGGAAGACACACTATGACAAATCTAAAGTCTTTGTCTGTTTCTAAGTCAGAAGTCATTAGAAAAGCTAACCCATCTAGTGGTCGGAGATTTGTGCAGATGCCTCTTCGTTTATTGCGAGGTTTATTGCGATATCTCATCTACATACCACTTGATAAGTCGCTGAAAATATATGAAGAGGGGAAGAGAAAACGATTGATTTCTAGCTTTAAAGCTTGTGGTGAGGGCATCTATCTA
>JAYVFW010000374.1:0-10195 GCA_043772715.1 Phormidesmis sp.
ATTGTGAATCCGGGAAGCCCCCTAAATCCCCCAAAATTGGGGGACTTTGAACTGGAAATCTTGGCTCAAAGTCCCCCAATTTTGGGGGATTTAGGGGGCTGAAGTCGCTCAAAACGAAGCGAAAAACCTCATCGAACTGACGTTAAAAAACGTTCTTAAAGATGCAAGAAACACCTTTAAGAACGCTATCAGTCAACTAGTGTAATCAGCCAGAAACTGTGCAGCTATAGCAATGTGCCGTAGTAGTCTGCCATGTATTGAATCACCTCAGAGGTGTGGGGTAATAATTCTGGCAAATAAAGGCGTAGAGCCTCAGAAACTGCTTTTGATAGCGTACTGGAACTATCCTTTTGACCGCGTACCAGGGGATCTAACTTGCGAATTAACTCAAAGTTGCTGCTGATGTCGATCGTCGTCAGCGTTTTTTCTAGCGGAGTCAGATTGGGACTGCTGGGCACTTCTTCTAACACGCGGCTGACATAGGTGACGCGGTGCATGACTCGCCAGCATTCTGGTTTAGTAACAGGTTGGTTGGCTTGGCGGAGCGCGATCGCACTTGGATCGGTGCTTTGGGCGAACCAAATGGGGTCAACCACTTGATTAAAGAACTCATCAAAGTGATTTGTTTTTGGCTCTAGATAGAAGGTCATAAACCGATAGACATCTACTTTGCCGGGCTGTTTTTTGGGTTCTGACTGGAGTGGATTGCTGTGATCGAGTACTAGGTTGCCATCGCGATCGCGTTGCATAATATCTTGCTCAACATCGAGTTCGATATTCATGCCAAAGGCGGTTTGAGATTCAGCACTTTTGGTCACAGTCAGGTTTAGGTGTCCGCCAAAGAGCGCTTGGAGTTCAAAGCCTAACGCCACTTTGCTTATGGCCACTTCTGCGGCAAAGGTAAGACCCGCCATGCCCTTAAAGGCATAGGAGCCGCCCATTGTTTCTTGCTGCACGTCGAGGGTTTCTTCAGATTCGGCAAAGAGTCCACCATCGGCTGTCCAAACGTAGGTATTGACCAAGTTGCGTTTGTGCAGTTTGGGGAGTTTGTCGAGCGATCGACCCTCCGCGAGATCAGCTTGGGAGAAGTGGGTGACAGACTGCCGACGACCGATTCCACCCGCATCAAACTGGTCAAATTCAGCTTTGAGTTGTTCTTGTTCGCGTTGAATTCGGTTTTTAAGGGCGTAGGCTGAGATGGGTTTGAAGTAGCTGCTGTCGGGGCTGTAGGTCATGGCATTGGGATAATGCGCGTCGGGGTCTAAGCCCACTTTGCCATCGAGAGTGCCTTGCTTGGTGTAGGTGGAATTGATGGGGAAGGTGAGAATGTTCCAATCTTTGGGAATGTCGGGGTTGGGACGCATTTGGTAGGAGACTAGGGCATTGTTGTGCTGCAATCTGAGGGCGAAGACATCGGCAGTTTCGGATTGGACTAGGGCAAAGCCCAAGTTACGAGGCGCAAATCGACCCGCGATCGTGTTGCCTTGCAGTGACATTTTGCTGGCTTTTGTGGTGGTTTTGCCGCTGCCAGAACTTGCATCTTCGAGCCAGCCGAGCGAATTCTCGAAGCTAGTTTTAAGACCCAATTTGATATTAGTATCCTCCATTGTTGTTTCAACACCGATCCCGGCACTAGTGCTTGACTTAACACCTAGTTTTGCAGAAGCCTCGATCGACATATCAAACCCTTTGTCTCGCGAAGAGGCATAGGTGAAGGTTGTACTTTGGGCTTCAGTTAGTTCAACAGCACTAGCAGAACTGTAGTCGTCTCTGAGCGTCAAGTTTTCACTCGGAACAGGCGGCGCACCTTCAATAAAGCCGATTAGCTGGGGGTCAGACTGCACTTGTCCAATCCATTCAGTCACCAAGTTGCCCACTTTGAAGCCTGTGATCAGTTGCCATTGATTGTTCTTGATCACGCTATAGCAGCGTTTGAGCACACCGAGCAGATTGCCCGCTTGATCAAGCTGCATATCGCCATATTCTTGCACTCCAGGCTGACTGTGCAGCAGATCATGGTAGGCAGTCCTGACATTGCTCAGAGCGCTTTGAATCTGAGGAATATCGAGGCTGATGGGCGCTTTGGAAAGCGCGAAGGGCGGAGTGATGCGCTGGTCTGCTTTGAAGAACGTGAGATGGTTGCCGTTAAGCGATTGGTCAAGCACTTCCGTTTCACTTTCAGCATCGCAGGCATAGTAGGCTATTAAGTCTTCCCGTTCACCGAGTAATGGCGTGAACAAGTTGTCTTGTAGCTGCTCCTGAGTGCGAACAGTCTTCCAAATTCGCAAGTCTTTGAGGATGCCTTTGAAGGATTCTTGAAGGATATTGCCGTTTTGGAGTGCGCCGATCGTCAGTTGATTGGTGCTGACGGTGATGGGAGCCATGATTTCGGTGGTGATCGCAACGCCTTCGCTGTAGAGCGTTAGCTTTGAGCCATTTGGATCGGGAGTTTTTACCCAAGTCGTGCCTGCTTTAAGGGTAGCGTGGTTGTTGCTTTTGGCATCGTAGGCAAGATTGCCCTCGGCTTCGCTAAAGCGCCACCAAGACACTAAGCCTTTTTCGTTGCCAGTGATGTCGTCGCCAATTGCGGCAGCAGAACGAGCATCATTCCATAAACGAACTTCACTAATGGTGCCTTTCCAGAAGGCGGCGGCTCCACTACCTTTGAGGCAAGCTTTGCCAATTTCCAGAGCTTGATCGCTACTGCCTGCCTCCTTGAAGCTGCCTGATGGCAATGTGGGATATGTGAAAGACCCCACTTCTGTACTGTTGATGTAGAACCGAATGTCATACCATTGGGTGACTTTGATTGTATCTAACAACCCTTTTTTGGCAGGTGGCGGTGAAACAGATTCCACCTTGATGTTGTACTTGCGAGTCACTGCCACTTTAGAGAACTCACCAATCGGCGCTTTATTGACTGTTCTAAATTCCTGCAAGTCGCCGCTAGTGGTTTCAAAAGCAAAGACTAGGTTGCCATCTTGAACGTAGAACGCATAAGGGACATTTTGATCAGTCCCGTTATCAATTTTACCTTTGGTGAGAATGGGTTGAAATCCGGTTTTATCCGGCTTGATATAGGCTTCGATCGTCAAGTCGCGGTTGATGTCCAAAGTAGGACTGTTGCCGCAGTCCAAGTAGCCTGTTGTGCCATCTAGCTGTACAGCATAAGCTTGGTAAAACGCGGCGGCAACGTGACTCCAATTGCCACAGGGAAGTGTCGTTTTAGCAAGGCGGGCTTGACTGCTAACGCTAGCAAAAAAGGTATAGGCAGGCAGCGGAGAGACTTCAAGTTTTGGGGTGCCAATCAGGTTGCCATCTTGCCGATTTCGTGAGTAGTCTTTGATAGCGCTATTTTCAAAGTGCCAGTAGCTGATCAGTCCCGGTTCATTGCCCGTGAGACGGCGACTGGAGTCTGCTTTGATCTCATCGATCGCTCGCGCCCGATCCCAGATACGGACATCTTCGATCGCACCTTCTAAGGGATAGCCATTTCCGCTCGGATCATCGCTACTCACTCGTGCCAGTTTGACCATGCCACGCCCTTGAAAAGCCGCGTGTCCCAGCGTTGCAGTATCCAGTTCACCATTGACGAAAATGGCTTGTTCGCCAGTAGCTTTTGTATAGCGAAATGCAAGGTGATACCAGGTATTGGGCGAAATGATGGTTTTGCCAGAGGTGTCGTTGTTGTAGAAAGCAAAGTAGGGTTTGCCGCCCCGAATGGCGAGATGCAATCCTTGATTGGGCTGGGTGCTGTCAGTGCCCAAGATGCCACGATTTCCGGTCTTGTTTTGCAAGACAGTGGGTGAGAGGTTGACCCACACTTCGATCGTAAAGTCACGATCGACTAGACTCAGGCGATCGGCGGGGGCGAGTTCGACATAATCGCCAGGGGCAAATCGCAGTGCAGACAGCATTGTTTTGGGTTCAAGACCCAAAGTGTATTGGGAATCTGAGGTTTTCTGTTGCAGAATTCGGCTGCGGTTGGTGAGGGCATCGGGCTTGATCCAGGCTTCTAGAGAAAGATTTCGGTCTGCGGCAGGTTGGGCAAGCTGGTTAGTTGCGCTGAGTTTGCCATATTCGGTGCCAGTAAACACTAAAGTATTGCCGGGGGCAGCGCCGACCCAGCGGCAGGCAGGAGTGGACTGTTGGGGCTTAGAGGTGCCGTTTTCTACCGGATCTGTCCCGATCGCTTCGGCAATGCGAATCAGCAGAGAACCATAGCTTAGATCGGCTAACAGTCGGTTACTCGCAGCGTTGCTGTAATCGTATTCAATCAACAGAATAGAACTATGCTCAGGTAGAAGCTCAGAGACGATCGTTTCTATCACTTCTAGGGTTTTTGCATCGCGATCGGCGGATCGTGAAACGGTAAACACCGCTGTTCCAATTTGCAGTAGGTCGCCTGCTTTGAGTGAGCGAGACAGCGTTTCTGCTACCGTTAGGGTTTTGATCGCGCCGGGAATCACAGCGCTTGCTAATGATGCGACTTTTAGCGGATCTGTTGTTGTGCCATTGAGGACAGCGGCAAAGCGTTCTGGATGTCGCGGCACTTGCTTCCAGACTTCTTGGATTGAGTCTGCGCCGCCGATCGTCACGGTGCAAGTTTCGGGATTGGTGCCCTCGATCGTGATCGCCAAATTATCGAGTTCGGCTTCGGTCGATCGGGCAATGCTCTTGACGGTGCTGCGACCTGCCTGGATTGAAAACTTTGCTCTAGCGGTCAGGGTTTCATAGTAGGCAGCGCGGAATTAATCATCTACACCTCTAAAGTACAGGGCGAGTTGTCCGGTGGCGCTATCAAACAAGTACGGCGTGTCTTTAGCGGTGAATTGCAAAGTGCCACCCGCGATCGTCAGCCCATCGGGGTCAATGTTTAGCAACTTCATGGGCACGGATTGTTCGCCTTGCGCTCGGCTTAGTTCTCCAGCTAGCAATGACTCTTGATTTTGCAGATCGCGTTTAGCCTGGTCTATTTTCTGCCGCAATAGCGTTCGTTTTTTCAGCGATTCAGGAAGTTCTTCTACTTTGACACGAGTCATTCCACCCGTGTTCTCAAACATCTGCTGATTCGATTGTGTAAAACGGTAGGAGTCATTGAAAAAGACAACCGTTACTATCGCGCCGGGGTCAATCCTAACAGAAATAATGTTCTGATTCGGGGTCACGCTTTTCTCAGAGTCAGCTTTTGAAGTGGAGTCAGCTTTTAAAGTGAAAGACTGCCCCTTGTAGCCATACTCCGAGAAGAAGGTAGCCGTTAGAATCGGTAGGGCTTTTAGATCTTGATCTAGGCTTTGAAGCGATCGTTTTAGTTGAGCAATGGTTTCACACCGCTCGTCGATCGCCGTTTGCAATTGAGCACTTGCACCTTGCATGATTAGTCGTGGCAAGTTCACGCTATCCGGCAATTGTGCTAGTTTGCCTTCTTTCGAGACTGCAAAATCGAGAATTGAAATCTCTGGCTGCTTACCTGTCTCTTGAGTGTTCACCGCCAACATCACACGGGCGTTTTGTTTAAACGGGTTACTTTTTTGGTCGTAGCCCCCGATCGCGTTCTCTTGTTGGTAGTACATCAACGCCGACAAGCCGGAAGCGATCGAGCAGTAGCGTAGAATTTACAACAGGAACCTCTCCATTCACCAGCACCATATTAGGGTCACTTGCTGCGATCGCCTGCCGCAATACGCAAACGTTTTTTCCGTCAGAAATGACTTGAAAAGGGGCATCAGCAGATAGCCGCGCCGTAGACGACAAGAAGCGATCGAGTTCTTCTGGTTTAAGCTGAATGCCTTTTGAACTAGGCTGAAGACTTCCCTGCTTGACCAATGGCATCACAGTCAGATCGGCAACGCTAAATCCAACTTGAGAAAGCTCTTTTGGAAATGCCAATTGCTTTGGAATTTCAAGCCAGCAGTTAACATCTAGGGAAGCGTTTTTTGAATCGCTGGATTGGTCGAGATCGAGAATACTATAGTAAATGCGGCGTGACTCATCCATCGCAAATGCAATCACAGTTCCCTTGTGACGAACTGTAGTTGTGTACTTGTAGGTTTTGTCGGCGTAGGCTTTGATGAAGCTGTCAGCAATACTCATGGGGTTTCCTAAATAAAGTCTCGATGAGCACTCCCAGAAAGAAATGGAGCGCTATGACAAAATACACGGCTCAAAGTCAGACTTTATGCAGAGGCCCAGTTCAAAAAGCTTAACTTTAGTCTGAAACTAGAGGGTCTTGTGCACTTTTGTAGAACTCAGTTTAGAAGAGGAATTCAGCCCGCATTGATATTTTTGGAGTGGCTGGAACTGGCTCAGAGAGCCGAGCAGTTTCAGAGTTCATCACCCAAGCGAACTACTGCTGTCGAACTGACGTTAAATGGGAGTTTTCACGTCAGACTGTGAGATTATATTTCTCACCTGCTTTGCCGTTGCTGGGGCTAACAACACTCCATTACGATAGTGTCCAGTGGCTAACAAGATGGTTTGATAACCCGGAAGCCGTTCAATAATCGGGGCAGGGCGACCTTGAGGACGGGGACGCAAGCCATACCAAGTCCGAATGGTTTCAGCATTGGCTAAACTGGGGCAAACCGCGATCGCTTGCTGCACCATTGCTTGAAAACTCGCGGCATCGGGCTGCACTTCTCCACTCTCAGCGGGAAATTCAACGGTTGCGCCGACCCAATAATCGCTACCGCCGAGCGGCACGATATGGACATCATTGCCCGTGATCACAGGCTGCAATTCTGAAGTTCCTAGGGGTTGGCTGAGTCGGAGATGGATCGCCTGACCTAAAACAGGTCGAATATCGATCGGTTGCTTTAAGGATTGTGTCAGCGGCGTTGATCCTAACCCGGCTGAAATGACAAGCCAATCGATCGCCACAGTTCCGTTAGTGGTGTGAACTTCGCGATCGTTCGCTCCGATCACCTGGGTATCAAAGTGAAACGTCACCCCTCGCTGTTTTGCCCCCACAATCAACGCTTGTGTCAATGCTATGGGGTTGACTTGGCGATCATCAGGTGAATAAATTGCTGCCGTAACCTGATCTAAATTTAAGAATGGATAGTCAGACTCAAGGCGATCGCGTCCTAAAATCTCTAGAGTTAAGCTTTGTGATCGTCGAATCTCGGTCAGCTTTTCCCAAACCGAAAGGTTTTCCTCAAATTGCAGCATCAAGATGCCGTTGCGATTAAAAGGAATTTCAAGACCTGTGAATATTTCCAATTCAGGGATCAGTTTTTCATAATAACGAAGGCTTTCTAATCGCATTCGGAGATTATTGCCTTTCTCCTTTTTGCTGATTGCCCCCATTAATACGCCGAGGGCTGCCCCTGTGGCAGTCGGGCAGATCCTCAAGTTCGATTCGACGGGGGTAGGCTGTTGATCAAAAACCGTCACCGTCAGTTCTGGAACTTGGCTAAGTTCGTATGCGATCGTCGCTCCGACAATGCCACATCCGACGATCGCAATTTGGGTCATGGGTCACCAGTCTGCGTCCGATAAAAATTGACTTCCTGCACAAACTCTTCCTAAGACTCCTCAGCATCGGATTTCTCAGGTTTTAGCAACGGGAAGGCGATCACATCTCGAATGCTAGGGGCATCAGTTAGCACCATGACCAAACGATCGATGCCGATTCCCAATCCCCCAGTCGGCGGCATTCCATATTCCAATGCAGTGAGAAAGTCTTCATCAACGCCTTGGGCTTCGAGATCTCCGGCGGCTTTACGATCGGCTTGTGCCTCTAATCGCGATCGCTGATCCACAGGATCGGTTAACTCCGAGAAACTATTTGCGGTTTCCCGTCCAACGATGAACAGCTCAAATCGCTCAACTAGTCCCGGCTTCGATCTATGGGGTTTTGCGAGGGGTGAAATCTCGATCGGATAATCCAAAACAAACGTCGGCTGAATTAGCGTGTCTTCAACCTTTTGTTCAAAGGCTTCGTTGAGAAGTTTTTCGATCGAGCCACACTTCTCAACGTCATGCAGTCCCGCCGCTTTTGCCGCGACTTTTGCCTCGTCTAAGGTTTGGAACTGCGTGAAATCAAGTCCGGTTTTTTCTTGAACAATCTCGTGCATCGTGACCCTGCGCCACGGAGGAGTCAGATCGATATCTTCGCCCTGGTAAGTAATCTTCAAAGTCCCTAAAACTTCTTGGGCAACGGTGGTGACGATCGCTTCGGTCAGCGCTATCATGTCGTGATAGTCGGCGTAGGCTTGATAGACCTCGATCGACGTAAATTCTGGATTGTGTCGAGTCGAAACGCCTTCGTTTCTGAAGATGCGTCCCAGCTCAAACACTTTCTCAAAGCCACCCACAATTAGGCGCTTGAGGTGCAACTCGGTGGCGATGCGGAGATATAACTCCATATCCATCGTGTTGTGATAGGTGACAAACGGACGCGCATCGGCTCCTCCCGCTTCTGACAAGAGAACAGGCGTTTCGATTTCGATAAAGCCTTGTTGATCTAAATAGCGACGAATTCCGGCAGTGATCAGGGCACGACGACGAAAGGTTTGCCGCACTTCGGGGTTAACGATCAAATCAACATAGCGTTGCCGATAGCGTTTTGCAACATCGGTTAAGCCGTGCCATTTGTCGGGCAGGGGCAGCAGCGATTTGGTCAACATCACATACTCATTGACGTAGACCGAGAGTTCGCCTTTTTCGGTGCGCTTGACGGTGCCTTTTGCGCCAATAATGTCGCCCACATCGGTGAGTTGCTTGAGGTGGTCGAAGGCTTGCGGGTCTGCCTCACCCATGTTGGCTTGAATGCGCGCTTTGTCGAGATAAAGCTGAATCGTGCCCGTCTCGTCTTGCAGCGTGAAAAATGCCAGCTTGCCAAAGACGCGCCGCGCCATAATTCTGCCTGCGATCGCGACTGCGATTTCGACTTCTTCGCCACTAGCTAAGTCGGCATATTTTTCTTGCAATTCGGCGGCGTGGTGGGTTGACTGCCACTGATAAGCGTAGGGGTTTACGCCCAGTTGCTTGAGTTGCTCAACTTTTTCGAGGCGAGTAGCGCGAAGATCGTCTGACATGGCTTAAAAATTCCTGGATACGCAGCCAAGAAGCAGGGTGCAACTGAGGCTAATAGCAGCATCCTATTATAAGGGTGAAGGCTGCGGGAACGTAGAGTAAACCTTTCGCGTTATCGGGCGATCTCATCAAAAATTGATTGCAATGAGCTAAAGTGCGGGTAATGCGGGGGAGATCGTCTCCGGTGCAGGGAACCTGTGTGCTGATATCTGGACTAAATCTGAAAATAGGCGAAAAGTTTCTGCCTATCTATTTAAATAAGCTCTAAAAAGAAGTTGGAATGCATATTTTCGTTAGGGTTTCAGCATGAGTGGTTATCTCATTTATCATCCGTCTCGTGCTGTAGCAAAATTTGACGCTGCTGTTGTCTATCATGATCATATTGGTGGCAATCAAGATCCATACGTTTGGAACACGCAATTTCTGCATACGTATTGTCACATTACGCAAATGAAACCTAGTGAGGGAGACATCAACTTTTGGGTAAGTGGCGATTCCTTCCCAAACTTCTCCCATCTCTATTGCGATCTCGTGTTTGTTGTTGCAGAGAAAGCGTACTGGAAAAGCGCAAATACCATTGATCGTGATAACGCTATTGTTGATACTGATGAAGCTACAACGACCACTACTGTTGGGCGCATCAGCATTATTTCAAACGTTGCCGTAGATACACTCTCAAAGCAGATCCAAAGTGCAGCTTTCAGCCGCAAGATGCTGAGAAGAAGTTGCTCGATATTGTTCCCTTTTTAGCTGAGCAGGGAATGACTATTAATGAGATACGTCAAGGTCTGCGCTCAGGTTTTAATTCCAAACCTCTGCGGCTGGGGTCTTGTGCATTCAATCTTTACAACTGGTTTAAGCAGAATGCCCCAATCAAGCTAGATGGAGTGCAATTACAAAATCTTCGGAAAAACAATCCACATCCTGCCTCAAACCCAAAAGCCAAAGTTGAGTTTTAGATGCAGATCGCTTCATTCCCCTTCACGATCGCGATCTTCTTGCATTCACCACTCTCGACCCAATCGTAAACTCTGGAATCTTCAGTTCCGATTCATTGAAATTACAGCGCATTTCAGGCTTATGAAGTACAGTAACAACAGTCTGCGAACCAGTTGCGTAAATGCTCAGGATTAACTAGGTGCAAAGCGGTTGCAAT
>JAYVFW010000375.1:0-3476 GCA_043772715.1 Phormidesmis sp.
TTGTTCCACTTCCTAAACGACAGAATACGGGTTTCAGCCATTCAGAGTAACCGAAATCAGATATTTATATGAGAATGATTCTCATACTGAGAATTGCTGGGGGGCAGAAGCTGCTCTTGACGAAGCGAAAAAACTCGTCGAACTTATGGGGTTTAGTCTTCAGCGGTTTCAGCGCCTCGCTCAGATAGCTTCTTAGACTAGAGGCTTTCTCATCTTTGATCAAATTGAAATAATCTCCATAAAACTGACGGGATCAGGTGACTGCGAAGTGAAAGTCAGCCTAATATTCACTGTCTCAATCAGGTCAGTTTCTGAAAGCTTTGTATCGGAATGTCACAATCTCGGCTTTTTATTAATAAGTGTTGCGACTACTTGATGCCTTTGTTAAGGTGTGCAGGTTCAGTGATGACGGGTTGATTCTCGTCTCTAGGAGTTGTGTCTAATGCTTGACTTCGCCCTCGATAATCTCACCTTCTGAAGCTCAGAATTGCTCGTAGGAGAGATACACAGCAAAATATCGAAGCAACGGGCGCTTAACTTAAAGCTCCACTCAAAGACTTCTCTCAGTTCTTTGCAACCTCAATTAGTTTAGCAAAGGCTAGAAGACCATAAAACCTCAATATTTGGAGGCTTTAGCATGAATATTCAAGGAAAGACCGTGCTCATCACGGGCGCTTCTCGTGGCATTGGACGGGCGATCGCGCTAGAACTTGCTCGACAAGGAGCGCAACGGCTGATCTTAGTGGCCCGAACGCATCAACGTTTAGTGGAAGTGGCAACTGAAGTCGCAGATCTAGGAGTTGAAGCGGTTCCGCTCACCTTAAATCTGGCTCACCCGATCGAAGTCAACATTGCCGTCGCTCAAGCTTGGCGCGATCACGGACCTATTCATCTCCTCGTTAACTGTGCGGGGGTTGCCCACCAAACGCCCTTTTTACAAGCCCAACTGCCTCAGATGCAAGAAGAGATTGCCCTCAATCTCATGGGAATGTATACCATCACTCGTCTGATTGCCCGCCGCATGGCAGTGCAACGACAAGGCACGATCGTCAATGTGTCGAGCCTGATGGGAAAAATTGCTGCCCCCACAATGGCAACTTATTCTGCAACCAAGTTTGCCATTTTGGGATTTACTCAAGCGCTGCGGGGAGAACTTGCAGCCCATAACATCCGAGTCATCGCGCTACTGCCCTCTCTGACCAACACAGAAATGGTTCAAAACTTTCAGTGGTTTCGATGGGTCATGCCAACCACGCCTGAAAAAGTGGCTCAAACCCTAATTGTGGGACTCGAAAAGAACTCGCCAGAGATCTTAGTGGGATGGCAAAGTCATCTTGCAGTGTTGGGCAACCGCCTGATGCCCTGGCTGGTCGAGAACGTTTCACGATTAGCAGCTCCCCTTTCCGAAAATCGTCAAGCACTCGATGCAAGACTCAGAGAGGCGAGAGCAGATTCTCACTAGAACCTTCTGCACGAATCTGGGAACGCCCCCTAAATCCCCCAATTCTGGAGGACTTTGAACTCCAGTTCCCCCAAAATTGGGGGTTATGGGGCAAGGTCACAGGGTGGTTTACGTCGAGAATTTTATTCATGCAAGAGGTCTATTAGAACCCTCTAATCGAGAGCTTCAAGGTTTTGCACGTAAACCATCTCTAACAAATCGCATTCACTAGAGCCTCCCAGACCACGGAGGCTTTTTTTTGACATTCTCCAGACAAGGGATGATCTGAATCTTCGCTTGTCCCCACTAGACCGTCTCAGCAGGCATTTTGCCGATCAGAGAAATCGCAGTTAGGATGCCCGAAAGCCGCCTCCGGGGCTTGGAGCCTGCCCGTCTATTGTGAAAAATCTACAACCCACTAAGCTAAAGCTTGCTATCTAGCTTCCGCACTGGTAAAGAAAGCTCATAGAATGTTAAGTGTGCTTGTATTTTTTAACCTATCATTGGTTGGGTTCTTGCCCCTCGTGTTGAATGACTTCCATCACGCCTCATTCATCGATTCGTTATTCTCAAAAAACCCTCGATCGCGCAGAGCGAGCCGTTCGGTGTGCGCCCTTTCGGTTAAAGCTCTATGCCACAATGCTCACCAAAAGTGTTTCACTCTTATCAGTCGCAGGCATTTTGGGCATAAGGCACCAATATAGCAAGCGGGCTGTGACTGAGCTAATCGCTGAAGGTGAGCTGCTGTGGCTGATTCAAGTCGGGCTGCTTAGACGAGAAGTCGATGGTCAAGGTCTGACTGACAGCTTTCGCCTCACGCCTCTAGGTCATCAACTGGTCGCCAGGTGGTACAACTCAGGACGCACTGACCTGCAACCCAGTTGGAGCGATCGCTTCCACAATGCTTTGAGTCGCTGGTTTCGATTGCCCTTCTAGAAGAGTCTCCCCGGAGTTTAGACATTATGCTGCTTTGCCCTCCCAGTCTTAGAGGTGTTTCATGAAAGCCATCATGGTGGTGGGAACCACATCCCACGCTGGAAAATCGCTGGTTACGGCAGCCCTGTGTCGAATCTTGGCTCGCCGGGGTTGGCGGGTGGCTCCATTTAAGGGGCAAAATATGGCGCTCAACTCCTACGTCACGGCAAATGGGGGTGAGATTGGTTATGCTCAGGCAGTTCAGGCATGGGCAGCGGGTGTGGTGCCTTGGGTTGAGATGAATCCGATCTTGCTGAAGCCCCAGGGAGATATGACTTCTCAAGTCGTGCTGAAGGGCAGAGCCATCGGCAAAATTGGAGCCGCAGAGTATTATGAGAAGTTTTTTGACCAGGGATGGCAAGCGATCGAGGAGTCGCTGCGTCGTCTGGGCGAAGAATTTGATCTTTTAATTTGTGAAGGAGCAGGCAGTCCGGCTGAGATTAATCTCAAGCATCGTGATCTGACCAATATGCGAGTTGCCAAACACTTGAATGCGCCCACTCTGCTAGTAGTAGACATCGATCGCGGCGGAGCCTTTGCCCATGTGGTCGGCACCCTTGAGCTGCTTGACCCCGATGAGCGGGCGTTGATTAAAGGCGTGGTTATCAACAAGTTTCGCGGACAGCGATCGCTGCTGCAATCGGGCATTGACTGGCTAGAAGAACGGACGGGAATTCCGGTGGTGGGTGTGATTCCCTGGCTAGATACTGCGTTTCCGGCTGAAGACTCGCTGAGTTTGTTCGATCGCCAAAACCCATCCTCAAGTGGTGAATTGACGATCGGGGTGGTGCGTCTGCCGCGCATCTCCAACTTTACTGATTTTGACCCGCTCGAAGCAGAGCCTAGCGTTTCGGTCAAATATATCCACCCGAGACAGTCTCTGGGTCATCCTGATGCGGTGATTATCCCAGGCTCTAAGACGACGATCGCTGATCTCGTCGCGCTTCACAAGTCTGGCATGGCAGAAGAGCTGCAAAAATATGCGGCAGCAGGTGGCACCATTCTGGGCATTTGTGGTGGCTATCAAATGTTGGGTAAAATTTTGGCAGACCCCGAAGGC
>JAYVFW010000376.1:0-3465 GCA_043772715.1 Phormidesmis sp.
TGATTGCAACCGCTTTGCACCTAGTTAATCCTGAGCATTTACGCAACTGGTTCGCAGACGGTTGTTACTGTACTTCATAAGCCTGAAATGCGCTGTATCCGTCAGTTGCGTCAACTGTTAGGGCTAACCCAAGCGCAGTTTGCTCCAAAGTTAGGGGTGACTCTGCCCACGATTAATCGGTGGGAAAACAATAGATCGCAGCCTTCGTCGCTGGCGCTGATACAGCTAAAAGCGATGCTGCATGAACTCAAAAATTCACCGATCAAATCTCATCAAGTCTACGCTCAAACACTTCTCGAAGATTATTTTGACGAACAAACTGGGCAGATTAAGCCCAAATAACTCACCTCTTTTTCAACCCAGTCGATGATCAGCAACGAACAATCGAGAACCCGGAAGATGCAAGACCTATTTGGCAGTGGCGGTGAAATGAGTGAGCGAATGCGATCGCACAATTGAGCAGAGACTCCTTTGGGTGCGATCGAAACCTGGTCACAAAGCCTACGAACTGCTGCAAGCATCTGCCTCAATTCTCGATTTCCGATGGTGATTTGGTGAGGAAGCGATCTCGTGTTGCTATACAACGATGCGTGGTTACCGATTTTGGGCAATAAACATCCCGCATCGCTCGGTCGCCCTGGCAGTGAGGTATGGTCAGAAATATGGGACATTATCGGCGCGCAGTTGCAGAGCGTATTAGAAGCCGGGGCAGCTACCTGGTCAGATGATCTACTGCTGCCTGTCTTTCGGTATGGCTATGTAGAGGAAGCGTATTTTACCTACTCCTACAGTCCGATTTTTATTGAAGACGGCAGTATCGGTGGCGCATTTACAGCCGTTGCTGAGACAACGCAGCGCGTCTTGGGTGAACGACGAATGACCACGTTGCGCTTGTTGGCGGGTCAGGCAGGCGAGTCGAAAACCATCACCCAAGCTTGCCAGATAGCCATGCAAACGCTAGCGGAAAACTCACAAGACATTCCGTTTGCAGCGCTGTACTTGCTAAACCCTGACAAGACTGAGGCAATTCTGCAAGAAACAACGGTGTTAGACGGCTCGATCGCTGTTCCTGCCCAAGTTACTATTGCTCAAACTCAAACTAATTTGTGGTCATTTGGCGCGATCGTGCAGCATAAACAGCCTGCACTGGTGGATCATCTCGCCGACGAGATTGGCAAAATTCCGGCGGGCATTTTAGCGGTGCCCCTTCAAGAAGCGCTGATTTTGCCAGTGTGGGCATCGGGTCAAGAAGAATTGACGGGCATTTTGGTAGTAGGTGTAAATCCGGGACGAGCGTTAGACGACGACTACCGCAACTTTTTTGACATGGTAGCAGGGCACCTAGCAACCGCGATCGCCAACGCCAATGCTTATGAAGAAGAACGCAAACGAGCGGAAGCATTGGCAGAAGTCGATCATGCCAAAACCGTATTTTTTAGCAATGTCTCCCACGAATTTCGCACCCCGCTGATACTGATGCTGAGTCCGCTCGAAGAGGTGTAAGCCACGCTAGACAGCCGCTTGCAGCCCGATGAACGGGAACAATTAAACCTGGTGCAGCGCAATGGCTTGCGACTCCAAAAGTTAGTGAATACGCTGCTTGATTTCTCGCGCATTGAGGCGGGGCGATCGCAAGCAGTCTATGAGCCTGTCGATTTAGCCATCTATACGGCAGATCTTGCCAGCGCTTTTCGATCGCTGATAGAACAAGCGGGACTGTCATTGGTTGTAGATACTCCACCATTACCCGAAGCGATTTATCTCGATCGCGAAATGTGGGAGAAAATCGTTCTCAATCTTTTGTCTAACGCATTTAAGTTTACGTTATTGGGATCGATTACAGTTCGATTGCAATGGCTAACCTCTCACGTTGAATTATCAATTACTGATACGGGGGTCGGGATTCTATCTGATGAATTGCCGCATTTGTTTGAGCGATTCCATCGCGCTAAAAACTCACAGGGGCAAAGCTTTGAAGGCTCTGGCATTGGGCTATCGCTGGTGCAAGAACTGGTTAAGTTACAGGGTGGCACGATCGCAGCAATCAGCACGTTTGGGCAAGGGAGTTGCTTTACAGTTTCAATTCCGACGGGAAAAGCACATTTGCCGATCGAGCGCATCCAGTCCAGCCGCACATCAGCATCGACTGCATTGGGGGCGATGGCTTATGTCGAAGAAGCGCAACGGTGGCTACCCAAAAACCTGATTGAGCCGATCGCACTTGAACTAAACGATGCGCCTACTCAGTTCACATCTAATGCCAACTCATCGGCGCGATCGACCCTTGAAACCTCAAAATCTAAAATCTTATTAGCAGATGATAACGCGGATATGCGAGATTATATTCGCCGGATCTTGAGTAGTTCTTACACTGTTCAGACTGTTGCTGATGGCGTTGCTGCTTTGACCGCGATTCAAAATAATCCACCCGATCTGGTGTTAACCGATGTGATGATGCCGGGGCTAGATGGGTTTGAGTTGTTGCGTTTGCTTCGCAAGCCCCCGGAGGGGTCACCGCTGCGGTCTAATCCCGTAACTCAAGACATCCCGATCATTCTATTATCCGCCCGCGCAGGCGAAGAAGCTCGGATTGAAGGACTCGCAGCCGGAGCCGATGACTATATAATTAAACCATTCTCGGTGCGTGAACTGTTGGCAAGGATAGAAGCAAGTTTGAAGCTGGCACAGCTACGGCGAGAAGCTACTCAGCGAGAGCAAACTATTCTGGGTCGCGTCACCGATGCGTTGATGGCATTAGATCGCGACTTTCGCTTTACCTACAGCCAACAAAGCCGCCGAGCAAGTCACGCAAACTCCTTTAGAAGCAATATTGGGCAAAACGATCTGGGCATCGTTCCCAGACACGACCGACACCCAGTTTGAAGCCCAATATCGACGATCGCTGAGTGAGCAGATCGCAGTAAAATTCGAGGAATATTATCCCCCGCTTGATTTGTGGCTTGAGGTTCACGTTTATCTTTCACCGACTGGGCTGTCTCTTTTCTTTCGGGATATCAACGAGCGAAAACAAGCCGAAGTTGTTCGTGTGCGCCTTGCCGAAGAACGCGAACAACTCCTCCAGCGCGAACAATTAGCCCGCGAACAAGCAGAAACAGCAAACCGCATCAAAGACGAGTTTTTAGCGGTACTCTCCCACGAGTTGCGTACGCCGATGAACCCCATTTTGGGTTGGTCAAAACTGCTGCAAACCGGAAAGCTGAATGCAGAAAAAATGACTGAGGCGATCGCGACGATCGAGCGCAACGCCAAACTCCAGGTGCAGCTAATTGACGATTTGCTCGACATCTCCCGGATTTTGCACGGCAAGTTGCCCCTAGTCCCTACACTGGTTGACTTGAGCAAGGTGATCTCATACCAATTTAAAAAGCGAACAAGGCAGATCGAAGAGGATGCAGGGATGCAACCTAGACGGGGACGATGCTCCAAAAATTATCTGCCACCTAC
>JAYVFW010000377.1:0-3462 GCA_043772715.1 Phormidesmis sp.
GCCTTGAGGGAGTCAGTAGGGGCGCTTTGTTAACGCCTTTGAAGGTTCGCTTATGGACTCTTCAAGAATCCCCTAGCCTTTAGGCATGGGGAGTATCAAACGCCTGCCCGATGCCCCATTGTTGCCATTCTCTTTCTGACTGTCTAACCAGTAGACTTTAGCGAAAATGGAGCTACCGTCTATTCTAAACATCACAAACTTGAACATTCGGCAAGCGGGAGTCAATCAGCCGATCCATCCAGCCTTCAAGATACTTGCGATTGGTTTGCTGCTCTTTGGCATCGATCGTATCGATCGCGTGAGGCATCAACCCCAACATCGCAGCCGTCGTGACGCAAAACATCGACTTTTGGAAGCTGACGCAAATTCTGACTCGCAGATCTTCTTCACCGCGCAGCGATCGCTGATATAACTCATGCAGATAGGGCGGCAGATTATGCCGGAGATCTTGCATTAATAGGGTGGGTGGGATGCCTGCACCGCCAATAGGTAACGGATCTGCGTAAAGCGCACCATAGTTAAAGCGCTCTTGATCAGACGAAATCTGGCGGGCTTGGGCGTTATAAGAAACGGTGCCCATGAAAGGAAACGATCGGAAGAATACCGCATTGATGTAAGGAACTCCCGTATCCATCAAAAACGTCAACCCTGCGGATTTGGGAATCAGATCATAGGTGCGATCGCCAATCTTCACGGCGTAGGTAATCGGTTCGTTGGCGGCAGCCACCAACGCGGCTCGAATAAACTCAACCACGTCAGGAATCGATCGAATGGTTCCTTGGTCGTAGGAGTCAGACAAATCTAAAAACATTTTGCTCATGACCTTCCAAAACTGACCCAATGCGCTGTAGTAGCACAACTGACGCACTTGTTCGGGCAAAAAGTCAGGAAATATCTTTGCGACTCCCTTGATCGGCAAGTTGTTTTTTAACTTTTCATGGGTCGCTGTTTGCACGAGTTCTAAAAACTCTGGCGAATCGAGATAGGTGTCTAAGCCGCCGCCACCGTGCCACAACATTGCCTTCATGCAATATTCAGCAAATTCGTAGTTAAAGCGATCGTGCCACCAATGCTTGAGCAACTTGTTAAATGAAACATCGCCATTAAAGTATTTGAAAAATGGAAACAATTCTAAAAACTGATGTTCTGAAATGTAAATAAGATTGCGCCAGTAAGCATCTAATACAACCCCGTAGCTTTTGAGAACGCCAACCACTTCGAGCAGGTTATCTTCAGAGTCGGGCAGCAGCGCACCACCGGATTCTAGGCGATCGATAATGTCGGCTAACGGATGATCTGAGGGCTTGAGCGGAGTGGTAACCATAAACGGATGATGGAGGGTAAAAGACAGCGACTAATTGTGAATGACGATTTGCTCATTCGCGAGTATTTCAGCCGGACTTGGAGATGTTAATGCTTTAGTAGCAATGGTCGGGAAATCGATCAACATCGCTGTTGTAGTCGTTTCAGTCCAGCGCACTATCCAACTCGGTTGCAACCCAAAAATCACGATCAACACTGCGAGTACAAAACCCGGTGCCCGCTCTGACCAGGGCACTTTTGGAAGATTTTCAAACTGATCAGGGAGGCGACCAAAAAAAGTTCGGTTGACTAATAGCAGAAAATAAACTGCCGTGAGACCCGTTCCGATCATTGACAATAGAGTCTGGACGGGGAACACCGGAAAACTGCCTCTAAAAATTAGAAACTCTGAAATAAAGCCCACCATACCGGGGATTCCAGCACTTGCCATCACGCCGACGACCATCAAACTGCCGATAATAGGCAATCCTCGTTCTGGGTTAAGCAATCCTTGCAGAACCGTGATGTCGCGAGTTCCGGTCTTTTTGTAAACCACACCGACCAGCGCAAATAACATCGCTGAAATTAGACCGTGACTCACCATCTGAAAGACCGTTCCTAACAGACTGAGCGGAGTTGCTGCCGCCGCCGCTAATAGAATGTAGCCCATGTGCGCGATCGAGCTATATGCCACCATTTTTTTCATGTCGGTCTGGGCGATCGCGGTAAACGCCCCAAACAAAACGCTCACGACTGCCCAGGTTGCCAGCCACGGAGCCAGCACCGCCCACGCTTCGGGAAATAGCTGCAACCCGAATCTGATTAATCCGTAAGTTCCCAGCTTCAGCAACACACCCGCCAACAAAACAGAAATCGGGGTAGAGGCTTCAACGTGAGCATCTGGCAGCCAAGTGTGTAACGGGAACAGCGGAATCTTAATTCCAAACCCGATTAAGATTGCGCCGAGCAACACGATTTGAGTCGTGAGCGGCAACGTTTGAGACAACAGCGGATCAAACTCAAAAGAACTCGCTCCGCCTAACCAGGTTAATCCTAAGAAAGCTGCCAGAATCACAACGCCCGAAAAAGCCGTGTAAATCAAAAACTTGGTTGCAGCATATCCCCGTTTTGCGCCACCCCAAATCCCAATCAGCAGATATAGAGGAATCAGTTCAAGCTCATAGAACAGGAAGAATAACAGTAAGTTTTGGGCTAAAAATGCGCCTGCCACTCCCATATTCAACAGAAGAATCAACGCATAATAAAACCTGGGGCGCTGAATTGATGAATCGCTACAGTAAATCGCAATCAGCGTCAATAAATTACTCAGCGCTAGCAGTGGAAACGATAATCCATCTACGCCTAAACGATAGCTCAATCCTAATGAGTCGAGCCAGGGAATGCTTTCCTGAAACTGCATTCCAATATTAAGCGCATCAAACTGAGTGGCAAGCGAGATCGTCACCGCCAGCACGATCGCGCTCCAAGCGATCGCCACCTGACGCACTCGACTTGCTGCGATCGAGGCAGGCAAAATCGCAATCAGCAAGGCTCCCACTACAGGTATCCAAATTAAAGCACTGAGCATAAGTCAACCGAAGATATAAACGTTTGAGTTTTGAGGTTCGAGCTACGGGAAGCTTCGGTCAAAAGAACACACCTAAAACGGATTCCCACATCGACCAGGTAAGCGCGATTCCTAATAAACCCACACCCAGCAAAATGGTCAGCATATAAGCTTGAGACTGACCCGAAACACTATATTTCAGGCTTTCTCCACTAAAAATAGAAGCCAGTCCCACAAAATTCACAAGCCCATCCACGATGTATTGGTCAAACCAGGCACTAAATCGAGAAATTGTGCTGACGACAAAGACCACCGTAAATCGGTAGAAGCGATCGACATATAAGTCGTAAGCCAAAAAGTCTTGCATAAATCGCAGCGGCGCTTGAATCGGTCTAGACCAATTGTGGTTAAACGCCACAAGCGATCCGGCAATTAGCCCGGTCAACCCCGACCCAATGATCATCAGAGAGCCTTGCCAATTGAGATATCGCCAACTGGGAAGCACTGACAGCGTTTGCATGATCAAGGGAACGGCGAGTGTTAAAACTGTCAGCGTCACCATCGGCACCGCCATCGTCCAAGGCACTTCTGGA